>CAZBJT010000144.1:0-4907 GCA_964492215.1 uncultured Planctomycetales bacterium
TATATTCAGGGGCTTCCTTGCCGAGCAACCTGGCTGTCCATTCGGCAAATTCGTGGGCTACCACGTCCGTCCGGCCGTTGGAAACCACGCGCAGGAATTTCTTCCCGCCCCACATATCACCCATCTTGGCCGCACCTTCATTACCTTCCAGCAAGCTTGCGGCCTTGTCGGTGATGTAATGCTCATGCACATAACCGGTATTGTGCTCAATGCCTAAAATATGCAAAGCCGAAGACAAAAGATCGACGAGCCGGCTGTTCATGCCATGCTCTAAGGCCCATGTGGCAATACGGCCTGAACTGGGGCGTTCTTCCCGGATGAATCTTGCTTGCCCATCGGCATCATAGTGAGTGGTTTCTGTACCATATTGGGTACGCTCAACCTTTTTGGCTAATGTCTTGCCGTCGGCGGTAAAATATTCTTCCAGATCAATCTTTAATGTGCCGCGCACCGTTTGACTTTTCTTCACCCTATCGCCTTGCAACAATGTGCTTTCCACATGGCCGGCAGCTGAATCAACTGTCTCCGGGGCTATAGGCCTGTCTGCATAACCAAATGCGCCGGGAGCTTTAGCTGGTGCAGATACAGCTGGTGTGGCGGGCACAGATGTTTTCTTAGCTTCAGCCACTTTAACTGCGGTAGCCGGTTCCGGGGTGCTGACTTCCGTCGGCAAACTGCGGCGGCCTAATTCTTTCACCGTGGCTAACACTTCCTTGTTTAAATTGGTACGGGCAGCCGGATCAGCAGCATTTTCCATCAAAACCTGACGGGCAGCGGCAAGCTCGGATAAAGAAGGCAGGTCATTGGCAGCCTCGGCCGACGATGACGCGTCTTTATCGTATCCGGCTTTCTTTAAAGCTTCCTTGCGGGCAGCTATATCTGCTTGCCTGGTTTCAATTTCTTTTTGCAAAGCATCGGCCTTCTCACGGCTTGCATTGACGCTTTCTAATTCATTAGCAGCTTGAGCGGCGGTATCCTTGGCTTTGGATAAGGCTTCTTCATTCTTGGCTAAATCCGCTTTATTTTTGTCGATCAGCGTCTGGGCATTAGTCTTAGCTTCAGTAGTTGCCGCCGGATCATCGCGCAATTTCGTTTGATGCTCAATGCCTTTTTCAAGGGTTGATTTCTCGGTCTGCAGCGTGGCCATTTCCGTATTGGCTTTTTGCACGGCATCAGGGGCTTTAGCCAAACGTTCGGCTTGCGGCCGTACCGCGGTTATTTGGGCATCCAACGCCGTTGCCTGTTCATTCAATGTTTTGATCAAACCTTCGATAGTTTTAACACCCTCGGCATTAGCTGCTAATTGGGCGTCTTTCTGATGTTGGATAGCGACGGTGAGTTCAGCTTTCTTTTTCTCCAAATCCGCTAAATGAGCGGCCGGATCAGCCTTCTTGGTGTCTTCCAATTCTTTTTGTTTGGTCTCTAAGGTACGCGTTCTCTTATCTAACTCCCGGGCCTGGGTGTGTGTTTGGGCTGAGCGTTCCGTCGCATCGATCTCTTGAGCCTTGACCAACCGTGCGGCATCCACTTGACCGGCTAATTCTGTTAAATTCAAAATCTTGGTGGCATGGGCCAAGCTGTCGAGGCTTTCCTGATTCCTGTCAGCCTTGATCGTGCGCTTGCCGTCGGTGGCACTGAGGTCGGTATTTTCTTTTAAGACCCGGTCGGCAATCTTCGCTACTTCGGGGGCCATTTGTTCATGCTCTGCCCGGTATTGTTCATATTCCGCCGTGCCTTTTAACCGCTCTACGGCCTGGAAACGCGCCAGGCGAATGGCATCAATCGACGGGGCTTTGCTCATGTCGCCACCCGTCCTCACAATGTCGCGCACCACATAAGATAAAGGATCGCTGGTTTTCACCCATCCGTCTTCCGCCTTAAACCCGCGTTTCCTTAAAGCATTGATGTCGGATAAAGAAACTGGTTCGCCGCCTGCCCCTGGCGTTGATGAAGCAGCAGACCCTTGAGCAGCACCGGCGGCGGCCGCTTCAGCTTGTTGACGGGCGGCTTGGGCGTCGGCCAATTTTTGACGAGCCGCATCTAATTCTGCTTTTTTCGCAGACAAATCTTGCTGAACATCGGCGGGCAATTCATTGCCTGTCATATCACTGCCGTTATACTTCGCCACTTCGGCATCAATGCGATTTACTTCCGTGCGCGCCATTTCTTCCGCGCGGGCCGCATGATAATGTTCGGCAGCCGCATCTGCACGGGCTTGGGCCTCTTGGGCATTGGTTTGAGCTTGAGCATCACCCGGATTTAAACGGGCAGCTTCAGCCGCGGCCAAACTTTCAGCCCGGGCATTTTGTGATGCATCGCGCAAAGGCTTTAATGCAGGTGTGGTGTCGCCCACTTCCATCGGATGAATGGCTTCAATGGCATTTTTGATTTTCTCGACGTGCAGCCAATCGCCAAACGGTGTATAGCCTGAGCCTTGTCCCTCACCCGGCTTAAAGCCGCGTATCTTCGACTGCAGCACCGACATGGCATCCATGACATCTTTTGTTTCTGCGTCATTACGGGCTTCGGCTAATTTCACGGCTAAGTGACCGATCTCATGGTCGATGGTTTTGTCCATGGTAGGCACACGCAAATGCCCGATCTCTTGGGCACCAACGGCATATTTGATCAAATGGAACAAACGCTCATAGGCTGAATTACCGGTTGAGCGTGCTTCGGCATAACGCAGGGCATCGGCCAAACGTAAAATGTCGCTGGCATGATGCTGATCACCTTTGCCGTCGATGTGGAACCCTTTATCAGCGGTTTCCCCTTTAAAGTCGCGGATCTTAGCCTGCAGCTGCGACATGGAATTCTGTATATATTCGCGGCTCTGGCGGTTTTCTAAAATGTCTTTGGCTAAATCAGTGATTTCCTGACGCACGGTCTTGCCCACATGCGCATCCGGCACATGATCACCCACGTTGCGATCGCTGGCACCCATCAAAGCAGTGATCATGCGTTCCAGGGCATTAAGGCCGCTTTCTCTTATAGTAGGCTGCAAGCGGGCGCCACGTTCAGCTTTTTCCTGGACTTGCTGACGCATTTTGGCCAACTGATCTAAAGCTGTTTGAGCTTGGACATTTAAGGCGCTTTGCTTCTGTTGGGCTTGGGCCTGTTGCTGGTCTAATTCAGATTGGAGCTTATTGATATGTGCCTCAAGCCTGACAATCTCGACGGGATCTGTGATGTTGTTCTTTAAATCAGTGGCTTTGGCAATATTCTTATTCAGCGTATCCTGAGCACTGGCACTGGCTTGCTGATGGGCTGCCCCTGCATTCTTAGCCGCTTCCGCTTGCTTCATCAATTGCTCAGGTGTCATTTCCCCGGATTTAACTTTATCCGCAGCTTCTTTAGGAAGGCGCATGACATCGCCTTTTTTCACATTATCAAAATCTTTACCCGCAACAAAGAAAGTGTCGCCACGCACCTGCACAAAATGGCCATTCCCGTCGGTCGATTCATGCACGACGGGCTGATAGAATTTCTCGGCCATGCGGTATAAATGGGCTGCAACACCCGAATCACCGCGCCTGGCCCCGGCCGTCCAAGCAGCAATACGGCCGGCCCAGCTATTGTCTTTTTCGCGTGATGCATCACCCGGTTTCTCCTCGGGTAACTCAACCTTGGTGACTTCAGGCCTTACCGGTTTCTTGGGCAATTGGGAAGCTTGCGGTAATAATAAAACCCCTTCGATAAATGCCCTATCCTTCGCCCATGTAGCAATTTCTGCAGATTGGCTTTTGCCGAGTGCCATATTACTATTAATACGACGATTTTGATTCCGTATTTCATCAGCGCGACCGGCAGTATTTATCTCTGTTAATGTGTCATTCGCACCTAAGAAAATAGCCAAATTATCTGCCTTAGCCACCTGAGCGCCAAACCAATTAATTTCATCGGCTTCCGCCGCTGCGGCCCTGGCTTTAGAAAGACTGACTTGCGGGGCGGCTTCCCCTGCTCCTGCATTGGGAAGTACCGGAGAACCGCTTTCGGAAGCCTTTGCTATTTGACCTTCTGCGGCCCCCGCAGCTTCTTTAGCAGCACTACCTTCAGCCACCTCCACTAACCCACCCTTACCTGCAGCTTTCGCAACGACACCGGCTTCCTTTTCTGCAAGTTCCCTCGGAACAGCATCCAAAGATGTTTTTATCAAATTCCCTTCTTCCGCAGAAAGTATTTTTATTTCACCCTCTTTGAAACTCCGTCCGGCGCTGCGCCCGGCCCAGGTAAGCCAGCCAAGAATACCCTGATTTTCCGCCGAGGCCCTGCCCAAAGAAGTTGTGGCACTAGCCATGCCTATGCCTAAGGCAGGCCCTTGATAAAGACCGCTTTCAAGCCCGCTGCCAACGGGTCCATAATAATCTTTGCCGATACCATTCCAGCGGGCGATCGTAGATATTTTTTCCTGATCTTCAACACCGGTGGCTTGTTTAACACCTTGATAAGCATCCTTGGTGCCTTGCCACATCACGCCTGCACCGGCAAACCCTAGGGCCCCATGGAACACCTGACTGGCAATTTGTTCAGAGGCGTTCAACGCCCCCAGATTACGAAGACCTCCATAAATATACCGCGGACCAAGTTGAGCGACCGCGACACCGCCGATAAAATACATCACATCTGAGGACGAGGATGTTGATTTACCAGAAAGTCTGCCGGCTGCAACACCTGCTAAACCACCCACAGCAACCCTGGGTAGAATACCGACCATAAAATAGTCTTTACTTGTATCACCAAACATCAAGCTTTGCCGGGGCGTAAGATCCTTGCCAAGCTCAATATGTCGGGTCAGCATCTTATCTGCAACTGCGGACAAAGACATTTCCTCTGATACAGGCAAACCTTTTTTAACAGCCGCCTGGATCATTCCCGCTCTTAAAAGACTGCCAACCACCACAGCCCCG
>CAZBJT010000145.1:0-4891 GCA_964492215.1 uncultured Planctomycetales bacterium
AATTTAAAGTGAATGATGAACGCCTCCTGCGTGTGCAGGGTGCTTTTGTCACGCTGCAAAAACAGCATCAATTGCGCGGCTGCATTGGAAATATCATCGGCCAGGAACCTTTATGGCAGACAGTGCGCGACATGGCCATGGCGGCTGCATCCAAAGACCCCAGGTTTGCACCGGTCAAGCCGGATGAATTAAAGGACATTCATTTGGAAATATCCGTTTTGTCCGTGCCTAAGCAGGCAAAAGCCGAAGATATTATGCTGGGCCGCGATGGCGTCATTGTCAGCGACGGCCATGCGCATCAGGGTGTCTTCCTGCCGCAGGTGGCTGATGAAACCGGATGGGGCAAAGAGGAATTTTTGTCTGAGCTATGCAGCCAAAAAGCCGGCATTAAATCCGATTGCTGGAAAGACCCAGATACCCAACTATACACATTCACCGCCAATGTTTTTGCGGAATAAAGTTTATGCGTAATACATTCATTTCTATATTTGTAGTCATTTGGTTGGTGTTGTTTCATTATGAATCGACCCGCCATTTCTATTTGGAGCCGTTGCTAAAGCGGAATTTACCCAAGACCAAGTTTTTGTTCCCGCCGGCGGGGTGGATCATGTTTTTTAATGTGAATGACAGTTTTGGATATACGCAGGTTTATGGGGTGAAGAACGGCAATACACAACCTATTGATCCGCATCAGATATTACAGACGCGGGCCATTGGTTATGATAATATCAACCGTAATGCCTTGATCACCGTACTTGGCCGCGACATGGCCCAGCCATTTTGCCAATTTTTGAAACGTAAATTCACCTATTTTGACGGATTTCTAGTTACCTATGTGCAGTACCCGCATGTAAGCAAGCAGCCTTTTGAGCAAACACAGACCATCGTGTATGAGTGTAAGGAATGAGCGGATGATAAAAAGAATTTGGCACAGGATATTTTTAGAAGAACGCCCATCGATCGGTCTTTCTTTCTTCCGTATTTTTGTGGCCCTGACCACAGGGCTGCATGTGATCCCGTCATTTTTTCCCTTAGCCGATAATTATTTGTCTACGGCTTTAAAGACAGTTAATACCGGTTTTTTTCCGGCCGGCACCATTGAACTGGTGGCTAAAAGTCCGGATTGGCTGGTGGTGATTTTTATCATAGGTTTTGTGGTCGCCTGGTTCTTTTTCTTGATCGGTTTCTTTAGCCAGATCAGTTGTATCCTGATGACCGCCTGCTGCTATTATTTTTATGCGCTCAATGATTTTCATATCGGTACCCTGTCATGGGACATCTTGATGGTGACACTGTTCTTGATGTGCCTGACGAATTATCATGGCGATTATTTTTCCGTCGATGCCTTGCGCCGCTGTGATGTGGCAGCTTATAAAAAGCCCAGGCCATTTTTTATCCAGCGGCTTTTGCAATTGCAGGTTGCCTCCACCTTCTTTTATACCGCGCTCTATAAGGTTTCTGCCGAAGGCAACTGGATCAATGACAACCCTATTTATTATCTGATGAATTACCCGCCCATGGGGGTGACTAAGAATTTCCTTATTAAAGAATGGATGGCGGTGCATCCGGATTTTTGTTATGCCATGGGCTTGTTTATTATCGTGTGCGAATTCTCATTGCCGTTTTTGCTTTTTTACCCCAAGACCCGCCGGTCAACCATCTGTTTAGGCATTTTCTTCCATTTAATACTGATTTTGACCCTGGATGTGCCGGCGATTTTCTTATTTCTATTCCCCGCCCAATTGCTGCTATTCATTAATCCGCAGCAGATTGTGGCATGGGTCGACGGTAAACGGGCAGTGAATGCGGCAAGCCCGCGGCCACAGGTGATTTATGACGGCAGCTGTGGTTTTTGCCTGGCCAGCGTCAAGGCCTTGCAAGTGATGGATCTATTTGGGAAGTTAGTGTATGTGCCGGGGCCGGAGCATTTAGGCCAGATGCAGCTTATATGTCCGGATGGCAAGACGTTCGGCGGTTTTTTTGCTTTCCGTCGGTTGTGTTTGATGTTGCCGATGCTTTATCCTATGGTATTGGTCATGTATTTTCCAGGGGCAGGGGTCGTGGGTCCTCTTGTCTACCGTTTTATTGCTGGTCACCGTTATTTATTTCATGTAAACCCTGCATGCAAAAGTAATAGCTGTTCCCGGGGTTAAATTTTATGTTTGCTTTCCGTCAATTATCTAAAATCATCTGGATCCATGCGATTTTGATCATGGTCATCGGTTTGCTGGCGCTGTATAGCGCCTCCTATAATAATACGCGCATCGGCCAGGATATTTTTTATGATCAATTGGCCGTAGCTGCTTTAGGATTGATCGTGATGTTTGCCTTAAGCCAGGGTGATTACCGTAAATTCTATGACATGGCTTATCCTATTTATGGGGTAAGTGTATTGCTGTTAGTGCTGGTGTTATTTATGGGGCGTGAAGCCCTGGGAGCCACGCGCTGGTTTTCCGTCGGGGCATTCAGTTTTCAACCTTCCGAATTCAGTAAGCTCGCGGTCATTTTGATGCTGGGCCGTTATTTCAGTACCCGTCGCTCGCGCCTGTCATTTAATTTGTCCAATTCCTTACGCGGGGTATGGGACGATTTGTTTTTACCTTTGGGGCTGGTTGGGATTTCCGTATTATTGATTTTTAAACAGCCGGACCTGGGCACGGCGATTTTAGTCTTCGGTATTTTTTTGATCATCATTTATGCAGCCGGCATTTCAGGCCGTATTTTCCTGGGGTTTTTGGGCTTGATAGCCGCTGCCATGCCGTTTGCCTGGCATGTATTAAAACCATATCAGCGTGATCGTTTGCTGGTTTTTATGAATCCCAATCACGATCCTTTAGGGGCGGGGTACACCATCATTCAGTCCAAGATCGCGGTTGGTTCCGGGCAATTGGTCGGCAAGGGCTGGTTGTCCGGCACCCAGAACCAGTTGAATTTCTTACCCGAACGTCACACGGATTTTATTTTTTCGGTCATCGGCGAGGAATGGGGACTGGTGGGCGGGTTATTTTTGCTTTATTGCTACGCCATGATCATCTTTTGCGGCTTTAATATCGCCATACGCAACAAAGACCCCTTCGGGCAAATCGTCACCACCGGCATTGTCAGTATTTTGACCATGCAAGTCGTGATCAACATGGGCATGGTCATGGGGCTTTTGCCGGTCGTAGGCATCACATTACCATTAGTCAGCTACGGCCGCACTTCCTTCATGGTCTTCGCCATCATGCTTGGCTTTTTATTAAATTTAAGCAAACGCCGCACGGTATTCTAAAATATGTTAGTCAAAGGCATCACAGAACACTAGACAATCAGCGTACAGGTGGGTATATTAAATAGCATGAAACACTTTCGCAAGACGGTTAATAAGCAATTGGGTGAAATCCTCGTAGAGCGGGGGGTGATCAGCCGTTCTAACTTGGATGAGGCCCTGGCGTATCAGCGTGACCATGAGGTGCTTTTCGGTGAGGCTTTGGTGACATTGAAATTAGCCAGCGAAGAAGACATCGTGCAGGCCCTCACCTGCCAATACGGTTTTCCTTATTTGCCGCTGTCTAATTATGAGATCGCACCCGAAGTCATCGCCACGGTCCCGGTCAATGTATGCCGGAAATATTCCTTGATCCCCATTGATAAAATCGGCAAAAGCCTGACCCTGGCCATGGCCAATCCTTTAAATATCCATGCCCTGGAAGACGTTGAATTAGTCACCGGCTGTGCCGTGCAAACCTTTGTCAGTACTGCCACCGACATCAACAATGCCATCAAACGTTATTACGAAATCGCCTGATGCGAGCGATCAAAGAAAAAATCCAAGAGATTTGCCACCGCGAGCAATTGATCACCCGTGAAGATTTCCAGCTTGCCCTAGACGAGCAAAAGCGCATCGGCGGCGAGATCAGCCGTATCCTGCTTAAATTAAAATTGATCCATGAAGACCAGCTGGCCGTGGTGTTAAGCGAAGCCTTAGGGCTGCCGCTGATTAACCTGGCTTTATTAAAAGTAAGCCCCGCAGTTTTAAGTCTCATCCCCAAAGAAATGGTTGTCAAACATCAGGTCATCCCGGTCTCCAAGATCGGCGATCAATTGACCGTGGCTGTTTTCGATCCTTTTGACGTTTTTGTCATTGATAATATCAAAGCCCTCACGTCCCTTTCCGTGCACATCATTTTAGCCAGGCCTAAGGACATCCGTGAAGCCATTGACCGTTATTATGAAGGTGATTCATCGGTGACCATGGCGGAAATATTGTCCGACATCAAAGAAGCGGAAGATTTGGAATTAGTCAAAGACACCGCCGATGTGATGGACAAAAAAGAGATCGAGACTTTAAGTGCCGAAGCGCCCATCATCACACTGACCAATACCATTATCCAGCAGGCGGTCACCGCGCGTGCCAGCGACGTTTTTATCGAGCCGCTGGAAGGGGCTTTGCGCATCCGTTACCGCATCGACGGCATGATCCGCGAAATCGACCGTATGTCCAAGATGCTGCATTTCCCGGTGGTCTCGCGCATTAAGGTTATTTCCAATTTAGACATCGCCGAGCATCGCCTGCCACAAGACGGGCGTTTTCGTATTTTGACTTCCCAAAACAAAGAAGTGGATTTTCGCGTCAATGTATTGCCCACAGCCATGGGTGAGAAAGTGGTCTTGCGTATTTTAGACAAGAACCAGGAAATGGCGGCCATTGATAAACTGGGCTTTGAACCGGACTCATTGGCACGTCTTAAGGAATGCTGTGCTAGGCCGCATGGCATGATTTTAGCGTGCGGCCCGACCGGCAGTGGTAAGACCACGACCCTGTACGCCATACTCAAGCATATCGATTCCCCTGGGAAGAATATTGTCACCGTCGAAGATCCGGTGGAATTTCAGATGAAAGGGTTTAACC
>CAZBJT010000146.1:0-4865 GCA_964492215.1 uncultured Planctomycetales bacterium
TGTTGCTCTATCCAGCTGAGCTACAGGGACAAAATTGCTACGAAAGAGCCTCAATCCTAACAAATTTTATTTTGACTGTCCAGCCTCATTCACGCCCGCCGTCAAAGCAGGCCTGACGACAGTAAACATGCTTTTAGGTAATTCATAGCGGTCAGCCACCGGCTGATTGACGCTGCCACGCCGGACAAAGATAATCACATACCCATCCACAAATACCGGCGCCCAGGCATTGTCATTAATACGGTCTATCATGAACTGCTGCCCCCAGGGGGTCAGGTCATGACGGTAGAAGTATATAACATTAAACCCGTACTTGGCCATTTGATCATTCCACACCTGCGCATCCTGCTCCATGGGGATATAGACCTTATTAAAAAATTCCGGCGGAAAAGCTTCCTGACGATTGACGACACAGACCTTTTCCCGGTCGGCCAAATGATAGATTAAATACCCGCCGATATCATAATTGCTGAAGATAGGCCCTTTGATATTATTGGCTTTAAAGAAATCCGCCGAGGCATTTACACCGGGCATAAGGCCGATACCCCAATTCTTGGTGATGCTTTTAAACTGAATAGTAACAAGCCCGACAGCAGCGATGACGAGAGCAATTTTTACCACACGATGCTTGGCATACGGGCCATAGAAACGTGCCGCCAACGGGATAAAGAAAAAAGCAAAGAATGGCATCAACCGCACAGCCTTGATCCCGGCGGCAGCCACAAAAACCATGAGCACCAAAAACGGTAAATGTGTTTTAAACCCGTCCCGTTTAACAGCCAGGCATGCACCAATGGCGGCCACGGCAACAAGGACCAAATACCAGCGATACACCATGTCCTGCGGAAAGAAATTCATCATAAAAAATACATGTTGATTCTCCGCCAGGCGATAACCAAACTCCTTGAAAATATTAAACGGGGTCAGCATCCCCCATAGGCCTGAAGGATTGATGACATTGATCAACGCCGTCGCTATCAAAAGCTTACGCAGGCTCTTTTGATGAGCTTGATCTTGGCCCGACAAATGGGCATCCCATAAAAACAGGGCCACCAGCACCGGCCCCATAAAAAAGAAAATATGCGTATTGACCCATATCAATTGCAACGGCAGCAAGACCAAGAACAGGAAAGCGGCAGGAATACTCCTCCATTTTAAACAATGCAGCAAATAAAAATAAACGCCTAAGAATAATACACTTAAACCCTCGGGGCGTATTTCCCGGCGGTCGGTGATGGCCATTAATGTCAATGCGCTTAAAAACATGACCAGAGCAAATCCGCCGTAGCGGCGGGCTACTTGATAAAATAAAAGGAATGCAGCCAGTAAAACCATCACATAAACGATCGACAAACCGTTAAAACCGATCAGTTTAAACAAAATGTAGGACATCACACCAAAAAACCAATGGTGGTTCAAGAAAGGATAATCAGGGTAAGTAAACGAATAAAAATTTTTGTGCAAGACGGCACTTTGCCCTTGCAGGATAAGCTCCCCGTTCTTGATGTGGCGGCCAATGTCGACGGCAGTCAAGTTGATGGGTTCGGCCCACAAAAGAGCCAATACCCCTAACAAGGCGATAAATAGGATACTTTTCAGGAGGCAGTTACGCAGTTCAATCAACATGGTTGAGCAGTTGAATGATGCGGCTGATCTGGGTTTGTTTGAGGATTTGTGCGGTCAATTCTTCGCAGGCACCGAGTGACAGATGCGCTAATGTTTCATGCAGGCGCGGCAAATAACGGGCATCGACACTCAATTGCCGTATGCCAAGCCCTAATAAAAGCGGCAGGTATTTGACCTCATGGGCCATGTCCCCGCACACGGATACTTCCTTGCCGTGGGCCCGCCCGGCATCGACGACTTTCTTCAATGCCCTTAACACCGCCGGATGATACGGCAAATACATGTCCGCCACCTTTTCATTGGTGCGGTCGACCGCCAGCATGTACTGGATCAAGTCGTTGGTACCGATGGAGAAAAAGTCGGCTTCCTGGGCGATTTCATCAATGATCTCGATGATCGAAGGCAATTCCACCATGATACCCATGGACGGATTTTGGATGCAAACATTACCTTCTTTGCCCAGCTCATGGATGCATTCCTGCACAATGGACTTGGCTTCCAGGAACTCATCCATGGATGAGATCATGGGAAACAGGATCTTGACCTTATGCCCGTGCGCCGCACGCAAAATGGCCCTTAGCTGCACGATAAACACATCTTTATGCCTGAGCGAAAAACGGATGGAACGTAAACCCAAAAACGGATTGTCCTCTTTGGCATAATCATAATAGGAAAGGATCTTATCTCCCCCGATATCGAGCGTACGGATGGTGACTTCTTTACCCTTCATCCCTTCCACCAAGCGTAAATAAATCAAATACTGCTCTTCTTCCGATGGGAAGTTATTACGGATCATAAACGGGAATTCCGTGCGGTAAAGCCCCACTCCGTCGGCCTTGAATTCATTGGCAGCCTTAAGGTCCCCCAGTAAATTGATATTGGCCATGAGCTTGACGGCCACCCCATCCTGAGTGCGTGGTTTATCACGCAGCAGCTTCTTCATCCCGTCTAAATTGAAATTTAATTCCTCACGTTCAAGGATCTTGGCTTTGATCTCGGGGGTTGGATCAATATGGATATAGCCCATGATGCCGTCGACCAACACCCAGGCATCCGGCGGCAATGTCAATAAACCCGGCTCTTCGGCAATGACCAAAGGGATATTCAATGAACGCGACAGGATGGCCACATGGCTCGTGGCACCGCCGCTTAAGAGGATAATGCCTTTGACCCGCTGTGAAAAAAGCTTGAGCGCATCCGACGGCAGCAATTCGCGGGCAATGGCGATCTTGTCTTCATATTCATGGTGCTCATGGGCCTTGCCGGTAATATTTTCCAATAAACGGCGGCCGACATCTTTGACGTCATAAATTTTATCGCGCAAATAAGAATCCTGGATGCGGCTAAACTTGCTGACATAATCACTGACCACCATGACTACCGCATCGACCGCATTGGTGCCTTCACGGATGGACTGGGCCATGGCATCGGTGAAACCTTTGTCCTTGAGCATGAGTATCTGGGCGGTGAAAATCAAGGCCGCCACGTCAAAAAGGGTGGTTTCAATATGGTCTTGCAGTTCTTCTAATTGCTCCTGAGTTTTTTCAACCGCCTGATGAAAATCTTCTTCCGTATACTGGCCGCGCTCACCTGTGAGGAACACTTCCAAATCAGTCAATGATTCATCCACGACGACCACTTGGGCCAAAGCCACACCCTCGGCTCCGCTGCGGCCTTTAATGAACTTAAGGTCCCCGCTGATGACCGGCTGGGCCTTTTCTTTTTTCTCATTAAGGGTGATCAAGAGCTTGGCGGTCTCGACGGTGGTGGCTAACTGGGTGGTGATGGCACGGAACACCTGTATGTCTTCCAGGGTAAAATAATTCTTCTTCTCGCTTTGCACGACCATGACACCGATCTCAACCGAACCGCGCAAAATAGGCACGGCCAGGAAAGATTCATACTTTTCTTCACCGATGCCTGGGAAAAAACGGAAATTAGGGTTGGCCCTGGCCTGGCCTTCGCAAATGGGCCGTTTTTCTTTGAGAGAAATGCCCGTCAGGCCTTCGCCTATCCTCATGCGTACTTGATTGACGGAATTGGGATTAAGCCCGTGGGTGGCTTTAAGGACTAATTCTTGTTTATCGCTATAATAAAGGTAAATGGAACAGACTTCGCATTGCATGTGGCGGGTGACCATGCCGGTGATTTTCTGCAGGAAATCTTCCATGCCGGGGGCGTCATGAAAAAGGCCGGCGATTTCCCCGACATCACAGATAAGCTTTGTATGGTCACGTTTGATGAATGGCATGGGGCATTCTTATCAGGTGATCGTCTTTTTAAAATCGGGAAGCCGGGACTCGAACCCGGGACCTCTTGCTCCCAAAGCAAGCGCGCTAGCCAACTGCGCTACTCCCCGTAAGCATAGAAGTATATCACGGCAAAGCATTGAAATCAAAAATAACACATGTATAATAGAAACCAATGCTCAAACATAAGAAACTCATCATCATTTTAGTTGCTATCGTATTTTTTATCACCGCGCTTACCTTTTATTTAAACCGCGTGGTTTTCCCGCAGCTTGTCAAAAAAATCGCCATCACCCAGGCGGAGAGTTTCCTCAAACGCAAAGTCGAGATTGAAAGTATTCATTTCAGCTGGTTCAAAGGCTTTGTCATCGATAAGATCAAGATCTATCAAAAAGATTCCACGACTGAAGTCTTCGCCCAAATGGAACGTTTGTCTTTCGGTGTTATTTTCATCCCCGGTGTCAAGCAGCATACCATTTCAATTCCCTTTGTTAATGTAGAAGGTCCTTCCGCCCATTTAATACGCGTGGATGCCAATACCTGGAACTTTAGCGATCTGTTGGCAGCAGCCGCGCCCGCACCTGCTGCGGCTCCAGCCACGGCCAAACCCGCGGTAGATGCTAAGCCCTCACCCTTTGCCGTAAGCTTAGGCGGCATTACTGTCAGCGACGGAAAATTACGTATTGATGACCTCTCCTCCGGCCACACCTGGACGGAGTTATTCGATAATATCAATTTGAAATTGTCCCTTTCTTATAAAGGCATTGCCTATGATTTCAGCACTGACATCCCCCAAAAGAAAGGGTTCCTGGCTGCTAAGGTCTATTATCAACCCTTGACCAAAGATGCCCGGGCGGACATTCACTTAAAGAATATTGATGCCTCATCCTACCTCTCTTTAATCAAGATTGAAGGCTTAACGCTTAACAGCGGCATCATTGAAGAGATTGACCTGCATATTGATTACACCCAAGCCAAAACAGCGGCCCA
>CAZBJT010000147.1:0-4849 GCA_964492215.1 uncultured Planctomycetales bacterium
GGTCAGCTAAAGGGTTGCTGTTAAAATTAATGGACCGTGAGTATCTGTCACAGTTCCCTAATGTTGACCCGCAAGCCCAAACGCGCATTGTGCTGGTGGCTCTCGAGGTCACCGCCCAATGGAACGATGCAGACATCGACATTGTTTTAAAGAAATTGTTTGAAAACGATAAAAACATGAAAGTGCGTGCCTTGGCGCATAAAATCTTGGAACAGCGTTTAAAGACTTAATATGTCAGAACAAAAATTACCTCCTGCAAATACACCACCTGTTCCACCAGCCGTTACTACCGATATGGATCGCCGTTCTTTTATCAAATGGTCTGTTCTAGGATGGACCGCTTTTGCGGCGGTGGTTGGTGGTTATAGTTCCATGGTTGTACGTTATTTATTCCCCAATGTGCTTTTTGAACCTGTGCAGAATTTTCGTGCCGGCATGCCTGATGAATATGAACCCAATCAAGTCTCTGAACGTTTCAAAGACCAGTATGGTGTTTGGATCGTGCGTGATGATGAAAAAATTTATGCCTTATCAACGGTGTGTACACATTTAGGCTGCACTCCGAATTGGCTGCCTGCGGATGCCAAATTTAAATGCCCCTGCCACGGCAGCGGTTTTTATTCCACCGGTATCAATTTTGAGGGTCCGGCCCCGCGTCCTTTGGAAAGATTCAAAATATATTTATCCGACGATGGCGGCATCATTGTTGATAAAACCAAGAAATACCAGCAGGAAAAAGGGGAGTGGTCCGACCCTGAATCTTTCATTTTAGTATAGGAGCATTATGAGCAGCGATTCTAATAAACCATCCTTCTGGGATAAATTCAAAAATACGCAATTCTACCGTTCGGTGTTCCGTACCGGCGTGCCGGTGACGACTCATCGCCAGCGCATGATGGTCATGCTCAACAGCGTATTTTTGCATTTGCATCCGGTGCGCTTACCTAAGCATGCCGTCAAAGTGCGCTATACCTGGTGCATGGGCGGTTTATCGTTCTTTATCTTTTTAGTCCTGACGGTGACTGGTATTTTATTGATGTTTTATTATCGCCCGACGGTCGAATACGCTTATGGCGACGTCACTGATTTAAGCCAGCAAGTGCCGCTTGGCATCATGCGTGAAATTCATCGCTGGGGTGCGCATTTGATGGTCATCACGGTTTGGCTGCACATGTTCCGCGTATTCATGACAGGTTCTTATAAACCGCCCCGTGAATTCAACTGGGTCATCGGTGTGGTGCTTTTGGTCTTGACCATGTTGATGAGCTTTACCGGTTATTTATTGCCTTGGGATCAATTAGCCATCTGGGCCATTACGGTTGGTTCCAACATGGCGGGTGCCACACCCATGCTCGGTATGGGCGGGCCCGGTTCTTCCATGGTTGCCATCGGTGATGTTAATTTTGTGACCTCAGTGTCTGATGCGCGTTTTGCCATGTTAGGCGGCCGCTTCGTCGGGGAAAGTGCTTTATTACGTTTCTATGTGTTGCATTGCATCGGTTTGCCTTTTATTATCATGATCTTTATGATCGTGCATTTTTGGCGCGTGCGTAAAGACGGCGGCATTTCAGGACCAACGTAAAACTATGGACGCCATTAAAGATTTTATCAATGTCATCGCCTCGCCTAAGTACTTGTTTAACATTGTACTTTTCGGCTATTTGATCATTTTCCCGCCTTTTAAGATCTTTCAAAAGATCCACGATATTTTGCACATCGATCAGTTGTGGACTAAAAAAGGTGCCATCGGCATTTTTAGTTTCCTCATCTTTTTCTTTGGCTTTGGTTTGACCGATGAGAATTTCCGTTTGATCGTTTTAAAACCGGATAATGTGCCGATTGTCGCTTTGATCTTTGTGGTGGCTTACTTTTTATGGCTGGCCATGTATCAGGCCAAAGAAAATGACGATGCCATTGCTAAGGGCGGCAAGCCCAAAGAGTGGGCCGAATCCCGTGAGAAGGTATTGGTTTTCCCGGATCTCGTCTATATCGAATTTATTGCCTTGATCGCCGCTGCTGCTTTATTAGCTATTTGGTCTATTTCTTTACCGGCCCCATTGGAACAAGCCGCGAACCCCACGGTATCACCGAACCCTTCTAAAGCCCCTTGGTATTTCTTAGGTTTACAGGAAATGCTGGTTTATTTTGATCCATGGATCGCTGGTGTGGTGTTCCCGTCGCTTATTTTAGTCGGTTTAATGTGCATTCCTTACATTGACCGCAACCGCAAAGGCTTAGGTTATTACACCTATAAAGACCGCCGCAGCGCCATCAATATCTTTATGTTCTTCTGGCTGGTCTTATGGGTCTTCCTTATTATAGTAGGGACATTCTTGCGCGGTCCTAATTGGAATTTCTTTGGTCCTTTCGAATTCTGGGACCATAGCAAATTGGTGGCACTCAATAACGTCAACCTTTCTGAATTGGTTTATATGATCTCCCTTAAACAGGGGATGCCTTCCAATATTTTGGTGCGCGAGTTGCCCGGTTTTATCACCATCGGTATTTATTTCGGTTTATTGCCTGCCATTTTAGCCAAGACATTGTTAAAAGACATGTATGAACGCATGGGTGTGGTCCGCTACAGTATCTTTGTGGTTTTGCTGTTATTGGCCTTGAGCTTACCTATTAAGATGTATTTACGCTGGCTATTTAATATCAAATACATTATTGCGATACCGGAATTCTTTTTTAACATATAAAAGGTTTTATGCCTCCACAACTACCACCTGAATCACATTACGACCCCAAGAAATTAGACAAGCTTTTTGCTATTATCGCCATCGTGCTTTTATTGGCCCTGGTCGGTATTTTTGCCAAAGATTATTCGCGCGAATGGAAGGGGTATCAACAGCGCTTCCGTGCCATGGAAGTGGAGAAAACCCGCGTCAAACTTGATGCCCAGGACAATGAATTAGCCAAGAATGAAGAATATCAAAGCACGCTTAAAGCCTTGACTGAAGCGCAAAATAAATTAAAAGCCCAAAGCGGTACGGTCAATGACATTAAATCCAAAATCAAAAATTTGGAAAATAAGAAAAAGCTGCACACCAAATATGCCCAGGATTATAAGGCCGCTTATGATGCATTAAAATACCGTTATGAATCAGCAGCCAATGCATCATCTGCGCAAACGGCCTCGTTGAAAAAACAGCTAAGTGATTTGGAAGAGAAAGTCACGGCTGCAAATATTGATGTGGAAGTCGACACCAAAGACCTGGCCACGCAGAACAATGCGTTAAAAGCCATTGAAAAAGATTTCCGCGACCTTGATAAAAAACGGATGACTCTGGCTAAAAAGCAGGAGATCATCACCCGTAAACTCAAACGCATTGACCAGCAGGAAATGTCCGTGGCCAATCAAATCGCCGAGCATGTGCGCGATTTGCCGCTGATCGATTTAGCCAACCCTAATTATAAGATCCGCCAGATCGTTCTTAAAGATATCCCTGAAGATGTGAATTTCATGAAAGTGCCGCGGGTAGACCGCTGCACCACCTGCCATTTGGGTATTGATAACCCTGATTATAAAAATGCGCCGCAGCCTTTTACCACCCATCCTAATTTGGAAATGTTTATCGATAAAAATTCCCCGCATCCAGTGGAAGAATTTGCCTGCACGACCTGCCATATGGGCCGTGGCCGTGCCACTGATTTTGTTTCTGCCGCGCATATGCCGCGCAATGAAGAACAACAGAAAGAATGGGAAAAGAAATATCATTGGGTCGAGCTGCATCATTGGGACCAGCCCATGCTGCCGGTGCAATTCACCCAGGCTACCTGTTTTAAATGCCATCAAGATCAGGAAGTGATCAAAGGGGCTGAGAAGTTGAATTTAGGTTTGGCCTTGATTGAACGCGCCGGTTGCTATGGCTGTCATACCATTGCCAAGTATAAGAATTGGCCTAAAACAGGCCCGAGCCTGGAATTTATTGCCGGCAAGACCAGCAAAGAATGGGCCTATCATTGGATTGAGAATCCCAAAGCTGTCCGTCATAATGCCTGGATGCCGTCTTATTTTAATCAAAGCAATAACAAGGACGCGGCATCACTCACACGCAGCCAGCAGGAAATCCATTCCATTGTCAGCTATTTATTTAGCAATAGTAAACCTTTTGAAGTGCCCGCTGTATCTGCCACCGGCGATGCCAAGAATGGTAAAGAATTAGTATCGTCTTTAGGTTGTTATGCCTGTCATCAAATAGAACCGGATAAATCAACTAAGGCCCGTACCCGCGATTCTTTGCATCGTGAATTCGGACCTAATTTGATCGGTTTAGGCAGCAAAACAAATAAAGATTGGCTGGTTCAATGGCTCAAAGACCCCAACCGTTATCATGGCGACACCCGCATGCCTAATATGCGTTTAAGTGACCAGGAAGCGGTGGATATTGCCGAGTATTTAGCCGGCGATCAAAGTGCGGTCATGAATAAGCCCATCCCGGCGGTGAATGAAAAAGAAGTAAACAAAATCGTTTTGGATTTCTTGAAAAAGTCCGGTTCCGTTGAAGCGGCCCAAACGCAATTGCAGGGGATGGACCTAACGGCTAAATTGAATTTTGCCGGCCAGAAGCTTATCCGTGAATACGGCTGTTATGCCTGCCATACCATCACCGGTTTTGAAAATGAAAAGCCTATCGGGGTGGAATTGACTGAAGAAGGTTCCAAGAGCATTGATCGCCTTGATTTTGGTTTTATTAACATTGAACATACCAAACAGGCGTGGTTCAAACAAAAATTAATGAATCCGCGCATTTTTGATCATGGCAAAGTCGTACAGCCTTTAGAGAAGATCAAAATGCCTAACTTCAATTTTACCGATGAAGAGGCTGAGGCTGTCACCACGGCT
>CAZBJT010000148.1:0-4842 GCA_964492215.1 uncultured Planctomycetales bacterium
AAAAGGCCGAGGCGGAACTCGAAAATTACCTTTTGCCTTTACTGAACACGGTATTCTAATGCTTTCCAGTATACTCAATAGCAGTAAGGCTATCGAAGTTAATATCCAAATCATGCGGACATTCACCAGATTAAGGGAATTAATGGTGGTACATAAAGACCTACGGGAGAAAATCGAAACGATGGAACGTAAATATGACTATCGATTTCAAGAGGTATTTGCCGCTATCCGGAAAATCTTATACCCACCACAGCCAAGGAAGCCAAAAATTCCCTTCGGCTTTCAGCCTCCGGTTAGAAATAAAAAAGGGGACACGTAGCGAGTACATGTCCCCTTTTTAATTCTGCTGGGTATTACTTTGATTCGGTTGATTGAAGTAGTTGATTGGACTGCTGCGCAGGTGTCGCCGGTGCATTCATTACTTTGGCGATGCAGGCTTGCAGCATGGCGCGGGCTTCGTTGAGTTCGCCTGCCATCACATCGTATTTTTCCTGCACGTCCTGGCGGCTGACATGCAAGGTAATGATCTGCTGCTCTAAAATCTCAATCTTGTGGTTGACCTCGGCGATCATCAAGGCGGTGTTCTTGCCGTCGCGGATCAAATACCCTTCATTACCAACCCCGCCGGTAGTGATCATCTTATAGGCATTTAACTGGACGATCAAACGGTCATTATCCTGGTGCTGCTGCTTGAAACCGCGGCGCAAGACATCGATGTCTTTTTGCTGCTTGGACAAGATGCTCATCTTGGCGTTTAATTCATTCTGGGTCTTTTGCAGCTGGGCCTCTTTTTCCTTGAGGGTCTTAATCAATTCCGTATTGTCTTTTATAACGACGATGGTCTTTTCTTTTTCTTTTGGTTTGGGCTGAGGCTGATTGACCAAAGCGTTCAAACGGGCCACTTCTTTGGTCTGGGCATTGACATCGTCATTAAGCCGTGCAATGTCCTTCTTATACCCTTCCGCCTTAGCTTGGAAATCCGCTTTCATGGCCTGGACCTGATCGTCCTGCGTCTTTAATTGCGGAGGTGCATTTTTAAGTTTCTCTTTGGCTTCGGCCAAAGCGGTGCGCAAGGTTTCCATTTCCTGGCTCATCTTAGTCACCGACTTCTCCTTGGCCGTTAAATCGTCCTGCAATTGATTGACCATCTTTTTGCTTTGGGCTAATTCTTCTTCGGTCGCCTTCACTTGCTGACGGGCATCTTCCAAAGCCGCTTTTAAATCTTTAGGGCTTTGGCCGATGGAGAATTCTTTTAAGTTCTCTTGGGCCACCTGCAATTTCTGGCGTAAATCAGCCATTTGCTGTTTGTAGTCTTTGGTTTGGAAGGTGATCTTTTCTTGATAGGCTGCGCTCTTTTGCTTGGCTTCTTCTTTTAATATGGTGATTACCCTCTCCTGCTCTTCTAAGCGCTTTACCGATTCGGTCAATTTGACCTGCATGGCTTTTAATTGGGAATGCAGCGCCATCAAATCGAAATCATCGCCGGTGTTCTTTACGGCGATTGGTTTGGCCGCAGGTACAACTACGGGTGCACGATTAGCCAAACGCGTTTCCTGTTTTAATTTGTCTTTTAAGGCCGCAATCTGCTCATGAGAATCATTCAAGGCTTCCTTTAATTGAGTGACCCTGTCTTCCTGGGCCAATTCCTTGACGCGTTTCTCGGCGATGTTGAGTTTCTTGACCAAGGTGGCGATTTCCTGCTGAGGGCCGCTGCCTTTGACATCGTCGAGCATTTTCTTCAATTCATTTTCTTTGGCCGCGGAGCGCTCTTTGAGACGGGCGATCTCTTTGTCTTTGAATTGATAATCATTGGTGATCTTGTTCAAATTATCCTGGGTGACTTTCAATTCAGCTTTTAAACGCTCGAGCTGGGCTTGGCGTTCCAAATCGGCGGCGTCATTGGGAACCGGAACTACAGGTACCGGTTGCACCGCAGGCACAACAGCCGGCTGCTTTTTCTCGACGGTTTTGATTACTACGACTGGCGGGATTGAGCTTAACTTAGTGATATCGGCTTTTTGCCTGTCCACTTCCTGCTGAAGCGCCGCGATCTTTGTCTCATATTCTTTTTTCTTTTCATCGATCAAACCCTGCAGCATGGTGACGCTTAATTGGGTGGCTTTGATGTCCTGTTCTTTATCGCTGGAACGGCGCTCTAATTCATAAAAGGCCTGCTTGACCTTGGTGGTTTCTTCGTCTTTGATGGCCGCTGTCCTGACTAATTCGGCGATTTGATTTTCTAATTCGCTTTGATGTTTACGGGCAGCGAGGAGATCTTCCATCTTCCCTTCATCATTGACATTGGCTGCCTTTAATTTTTCCTGATACACATCCAGCATCGTACTCATACGGGCAGACTCGGCGATGCGCTCTTTCATGTCATTTCTTAAAGCACCCATCTGTTCTTCTTTTTTAGCCAGCTGATCTTTTAAATCCTGCAGGTCATTTTGACTTATTTGCGCGCGGCTGTTTTTCTCGGCGATGGCGGCGTCCAGGTTTTTCTGCAGGACGATGACTTGCTGCTCATTGGATGCATTGCTTTCCTTCATGCCATTCTTCAAGGTATTCATCTGCTCATCTTTTTGGGCTAATTGCGCTTTTAAATCTTCAACGTAATTGGAGTTTGCCTGCGCCTTACTATTATTTTCTGCAATGGCTGCGGCCAGGCGCTTTTGCATGGACACGATCTGCTCATCGTCCGACACATACTTCCCGGCGCTTACACTGATCTTCTCTTGTAAACGGAGTAATTGCTGCTGCTGTTTGTCGGCCAAGTCCTGGACGGATTGCAAACGGGTTTTAAGATCGCCATTGCTGGCCATGGCCTCGTCGGCCTTCTTATTGGCAGCCGCCAATGCCGCATCTTTAGCTTTTAATTGCTGGCCTAAATCCGCGACACGCTGGCTTAAGGTATCAATGGCAGCAATTTGCTGATTGATTGAATCGACGATGGAAATGGCTTGTTTTAAATCTGTACTAAGCTTAGCTATCTGGGCGTCCTTATTGCCGATCTCGGAATCCTTGCTATTGATCTGGGCATCCTTGGCACTGATCTGGGCGTCTTTGTTGTTGATCTCATCTTCTTTGCTAGCGATCTGGCCGTTCACGGTGACCACCTGCTTATTTTTATAAGCCAGCTTCTTATGCAAGTTCTTGATTTGGCCGCGTAATCCCACGACGCTTTGCTCAAACTTCTCCAAATCTCCGCCGCGTGCGGCAAATTCGCTTTTCAGCAACCGCACCTGCTCTTGCAGATCAGCCATCATGGCGGCACTGCCTTCCGTCGATGTCTGGTAGGCATTGACACTTTTCTGCGCCTCGTCCAGACGGGCCCGCAACTTTGTAATGACTAAATCTTTACCGCTGAGCAATTCTGCCTGCTCGGCCAAATTCTGTTTTAAAGCGAGAGCCTTCTGTTGAATAGTAGACAAGGCGTCTTCATTGCTCTTGATCGTCACCTGTGCGGTCGAGAGGTCTTCTTTGACCTTGGTGTAATCTTCAGCAGCTTTGCTTAAGTCTTCTTTGGTTTTGGAATAATCCTCTTTTGTTTGGCTTAATTCTTCCTTAGTCTGTGTCAATTCGCCTTTGACCTGAGTATAATCTTGGGCGGTTTTGCTTAAGCCTTCTTTTTGATCAGCCATTTCTTTTTGGGTGTCGGCTAATTCTTTCTGGCTGGCAGCGAGGTCTTTTTGGGCAGCCACTAAATCAGCCTTGGCCTGGGCTAATTGGGCCTTTAACTCGGCGATTTCTTTATCTTTGGCTGTAATGATAACGTTAATGCCGGCCAATTTTGCGTCGCTGGCAGTCAATTTATTCTTTAATTCCAACAGCAATACATCTTTGCCTTGCCACTTTTGCGTCAATTGGTTTAATTCAGCGGTCTTGGCGTCCAAGGCTTTGGTCAAATCTTCGCTGGGTGCCGGAGGAGGAAGAACAATGGCTTTTTGATTCTCGGCGGCAGCTTTTTGGCTGTCGATGGTGGCTTGCTGGACAGCAATGGTTTTACTAAGCGTGTCGATTTGATCACCCTGCTCTTTAAAACGGGCGGCATCTGCGGTAAGGCGGCTGTTTTGATCGCTTAATGTCTGAATCAACCGTTGATCACTGTCATGCACGGCCTGCAAATCTTTAGTCTGGTCCACCAGTGCCTGGTTTAATTGGGAGACCCCATTATGCTGATGATCGCGCTCATAGGCCCAATCGGCCTTTAATTTTTTGATAGTGGCATTGTAATCCCAAATGATGATGTCATAACTATGCGTGGCTTTCTTGATCTCGTCATTAACAACCGTGACCTGCTGCTTGAATTCATCCAAAGTTTCTTTCTTCTCGTCAAGCGCTTTGACTTTATCTGCCAATATCGCTTGCTGGGCCTGCAAATTAGCTTGAATGGCTGCGACGGTATTATCCGTTGTTCCACCCACGGCAACCGTGCTGTTACTTTGGCCTTTCATGGCCTCGACATCACGGATCAATGCTTCTACATCGTCGGTATTAACGGCATTCCCGCCGCTGATGACAGCTGTTCCGTTTCTGGCGATTTGCTGGCGGTCACGGTCAATGACGCTGTCACGGTATTCGGTCAATACATTACGCAAACTGTTCAAATTTCCACCAGTGCCGCAGGCCGATGACGTATTATCTGCATCTGCCGCACCTATCCCGTAAATTTCCCGGCGCAATTGCAAAACTGTTAATTGACGGTCGCACAAAGCGCGGGTCAATAAATCATTCTCGGCGATCAATTGGCGCAGCATGATTTCCTGGTCGCGGTTGCCACGGTCACGATTTAACACATCGCGGTTGGCTGCATTGATATCCTGAGCCATGCCCGGCTGTATC
>CAZBJT010000149.1:0-4795 GCA_964492215.1 uncultured Planctomycetales bacterium
GGGCCGCAGCCGGCTGCGGCTGCTTGGCTAAATCATCTTCTATTTGCTTGATCTGGGATTTTAGCAGCTCCTGCTGGGCCTGAGCCTCGGCCACCGCTGAGGGCGGCTGGCTTTTTTGATAATCCAGGATGGCCCCCTGCACCTCTCCCTGGCGCTCCTTGCTTTCGTAGATCATTTTCATGAGCCTTAATTTTTCTTTACGGGTGTCGGGCGCGGCCGGGATGACTGGCGGAGGCGGTGGTGGCGGAATAGCCGCTTGCATTTGCTCGATTTGCTGGCCTAATTGCTGATCTTGGGCTTGTTTGGACACCAGCCCTTGTTGCAAAATTTGTAATTGAGCCGCTGTTTTTTCCAAACGGTCATTGAATCCCGCCAAATCCTGAACGTCCTTCTCGATTTGATCGGCACGGGCTTGATTGGTCTGAGACAGCTTGGCGGCTGATGCCGACAATACGTCATGCTCCATCTCCATTTGGCCTAATTGTATTTGCATCTGGGTCAAACGGGACTTTAATTCCTTGTTCTTGGCATCAAGGGCTTGATTACCCAATTCGAGCTGGCTGACACTTTGCTTTAATTTAAGCAAACTTTGCTGGAAATCATCAACAGCAGCAGCATCCTGGGCCCGGCTTAAACCCGGGCTTAAAAGCAGCAACAGCATCATTGGTCCTATGTATTTCATTCAAACCTTTATTTAATGGCCGTGGTCATGCTCAAGATAGGCATGAATAAAGCGATGACGATAAAACCGACTACTACACCCAAAAACCCGATGATCAGCGGTTCAATGAGTTTGGTAAGCCCATCGACCGCGGTGTCTACTTGCTCGTCGTAAAACTCCGCCACCTTACCCAGCATTTTATCCAATTGCCCGCTTTTCTCGCCGATGGCGATCATGCGGGTGACCATGGGCGGGAAAGCCGTGCTTTTAGTCAATGGCACGGCAATGCTTTCGCCTTCCCTGACACTTGTTTTGACATCGTCGACCAATAATTCAATGACACGGTTACCGCAGGTCTTGCCGACGATATCCAAGGCTTCCAGGATAGGCACACCGCTTTGGCTCAACGTGGAAAAAGTACGGCAAAAACGGCTGACCGCGACTTTGCAGATCAAGTCGCCGAAAATGGGTAATTTCAACAGGGTGGCATCAACCAGCAAATGCCCCTGGGGTGTCTTGCGAAACCGGCCGAACAAAAATAGAAAAAGCACAATGCCGCCGACGATCAATAAAAACTGATGCTGCAATATTTTACTAAAATCGATTAAAATCTGGGTCATGGCCGGCAATTTCTGGCCCAGGGAATCATAAATTTGCGCGAACGTGGGAACTACTTTAATGATCAGGACCGTCGTGATCAAGAGCGCCATGCCGACGACCACCGCCGGATAGATCAAAGCACTTTGGACTTTCTGGCGCAGGCGCTCGGTTTTTTCCAGATAACCGGACACACGCTCGAGGATAGACGTTAAAATACCGCCGCTTTCCCCCACGCGGATCATGTTGACATATAGTTCACCGAATATTTTTGGGTGTTTGGCAAAAGCGGCCGAGAGGCTGCTGCCTAATTGAATGTCCTCACGGATATCGGCCACGGCTTGTTTGAATGTAGGATTGGATGTCTGATCGCCTAAGGCTTCCAGGGCCTGCAAGATGGGTATGCCGGCATCAATCATGGTGGCGAATTGACGGGTAAAAATCACCAGGTCTTCAGGTTTGACTTTTTTGCCGCCCACCACTTTGGGCTGGCCGGTTTTTTTCTGGGTCGCTGATTCTTTATCTTCTTCAATGGTTAAAATGATCAAATTGCGCTTGCGCAATTCAGCGACGATGAGCGGCTCATTATCCGCAGAGATCTTGCCGCTGACCACCTTACCTTCCTGGTCGCGGGCTTTGTATTTATACATGGCCATAAACAAATACCTGCATCAATGCGGCATTAACGGTAATGACGCGCGATCGCATCCTCGATCTCGGTCTTGGTTGAAATGAATGTTGCCACCCGGCACTTGGTCAATTCTTCCAAGAACCGTTTTTTATCGTCGGACAAAGGGTTGGTCATCACAACGCTTAGCACGTCCCCGATCCTGTCTAAGGCGATCACCCGCTGCTCTTGGGCCACTTCTTTGGGGATCAACGCCACTATATCGGGGTCGATGGTGTATTTATTGACGGCGATGTACGGCAAACCGCATTGCACCACCACCGCCACGACAATGTCCTTTTCATCAACATAACCCAATTTGACCAGGATTTCACCAATAAATCCGTTTTCTTTTTTCTGCAAGGCCAGCGCCGTGTCCAATTGCTCCTGGCTGACGCGTTTGCGCTTGATCAATATCTCGCCTAATAATAATTTATGCCCTTGGTCCATGCGTCCTCCGCTATGACTACTCATCTTCGGCGGTGATACGGTACACTTCCGCCAAAGTTGTTTCTCCTATACACATTTTATCAATCACATCGTCAAAAAGCAATTGCATCCCCTGTTCTTTTTTAGCGTAGCGGGATATGTCCTGGGCAGAGGCGCCGCCAATGATCATCTCGCGCACGGCATCATCGACTTGCAACACTTCGGTAACCCCTAAGCGCCCCAAATAACCGGTTTGGCGGCAATGCTCACAACCTTTCCCTTCATAAAATAAAGCATTTGCCGGCAGGCGTTTGATGATCTTGGCCAAAGCTTCCTGGGATAATTTGACCGGCTGCTTGCAATAAGGACAAATACGGCGGCAAAGCCGCTGGGCGCAAACCAAAACTAAACTAGAGGCCACCAAAAAAGGCTCAAGCCCCATGTCCACCAAACGCGTGATGGATGATGCGGCATCATTGGTGTGCAGCGTCGAGAGCACCATTTGACCGGTGAGTGATGCTTTGATGGCAATGTCTGCGGTTTCGGCATCGCGGATTTCACCTACCATCACAACGTCGGGTGACTGGCGCAGCACCGCTTTTAACCCCACCGCAAAACTCAAACCGATTTCCTGTTTGGCTTCAATCTGGGTCAACCCTTCCACCAAATATTCCACAGGATCTTCAATGGTGATGATATTGCGTTCCGGCGTGTTTAATTTATTGATCATCGAATAAAGGGTGGTTGACTTACCGCTCCCGGTAGGTCCGGTCACCAAGATAATGCCGAATGGTTTTAATATGCCGTCCTCCAAAATATCCATGGAGCGTTTGGAAAACCCCAGCTTGGCTAATCCCACCGACAAATTCGCCTTATCCAGCACGCGCATGACCACTTTCTGGCCGAATGTCGTCGGCAATAAGGAGACACGAAAATCTATTTCCTGCACCCCGACGCGCATTTTAAAACGCCCGTCCTGAGGCACTTGATAGCTTGTGATATCAAGCTTGGCCATGATCTTGATGCGCACGGACACCGCACTTTGGCTTTCTTTAGGGATGCTCAAAATGTCCTGTAAAATACCGTCAATGCGGTAACGCACCCGCATGCCATCTTCAGTGGGCTCCATGTGAATATCGGAAGCGCGCTGGCGTATGGCTTCCTTGATCACCAGATTAACCATGCGTATGACCGGTGCCTGCTCGCCTTCGTGCATATTGGCTTCACTGCCATGCGCGGGTTCATCGACGATGGTCAAATCGGCGGAGGTCAAATTTTGGGTGACTTGGGCCAGGGCATTGACCGAGGATGTATAAAATTGGTCGATGGCGCGCATGATCTGGCTGTCGGTGGCGATCACCACATCGACATCCTTGCCGGTGATGTTCTTTAAATCATCAATCACAAATACATTAAGCGGGTCAGCCAATACCACGGTCAATACATCACCGACGCAAGACATAGGCAGCACATGGTATTGGCGGGCAATTTTCTCAGTCAGTATGGATTTGAGGCGTTCATCAAAACGGTATTTGCTTAAGTCAATCGACGGAATATGCAATTCACGCACAAACAGCACCAATAAATCCTGCTCCGAAACAATGCCCTGCTTGACAAGCATGCGGGCCATGCTGCTGCCATGTTCCTGCGGCACGTACATCAAGGCGTCGATGTTCGCCGGGTTGACATTCGGCAGGGCCCGTATGGCTTTAAGTATCCTGGTGCGTGTGGTTTCTATCATGAGTCCGGCGCTGTTAAGCGCACCACCTCTTCTAATGTTGTTAA
Source organism: uncultured Planctomycetales bacterium (assembly GCA_964492215.1). Taxonomy (GTDB): domain Bacteria; phylum Omnitrophota; class Gorgyraeia; order Zapsychrales; family Fredricksoniimonadaceae; genus CAYNTZ01. Next base: position 4,140 of record CAZBJT010000149.1, read on the forward strand.
GCCACGGCTGGCTTTGAAAATGGCGTCTTCGCGCATGGTCTTCATGCCCTGGCTGCGGCCTGCGGCTTTAATTTCCATTTCAGAGGCCCTTCTTAAAATCAACTCTTTGATCTTGGATGTAATCACCAAAGTTTCAGTAATACCCACCCGCCCCTGATAACCGGTATTAAAACATTTGGGGCAGCCTTTGGGCCGGAAAAATTCACCATTATGCCCGGGCAATAAAGTGTCTAAATGAAATTGCTTGATCGCAGCGGGCGGCACGGTGTAGGCTTCGCGGCATTTGACACACACCCGCCGGACCAGGCGCTGGGCCACGATCACAATCACCGACGAGCAAATTAAAAACGGTTCCACCCCCATATTGATCATGCGGGTAATCGAGCCGGGACCCGTCGTGGTATGCAACGATGACACCACCAAATGCCCGGTCAAGGCCGCCTTGACTGCAATGTCCAGGGTATCGGCGTCGCGGATCTCACCGATTAAAATCACATCCGGGTCTTGGCGCAAAATTGAACGCAAGGCCGTGGGGAAAGTTAAATTGACTTCTTCACGGATATTGACCTGGTTAAACCCTTTCATTTGAAATTCCACCGGGTCTTCCACGGTCACAATATTCCTTCCCGGGGAATCGATATATTTAAGGATCGCGT
>CAZBJT010000150.1:0-4748 GCA_964492215.1 uncultured Planctomycetales bacterium
GCTTCACCGTTTGTCAATCCAGGCTTTTCAGCCGGTTTTAATTGAAGGTAAGGCCATCAAATTGCATCCGTTGGTTTGTACCGCCTTTAACGCGGATTTCGACGGTGACCAGATGGCTGTACACGTGCCGCTTTCCCTGGAAGCCCAGATCGAATGCCGCGTGCAATTGATGTCTATCAACAACTTATTCTCACCGGCGGATGGTCGTCCGATCGTTTCCCCGACGCAAGATATCGTTCTCGGTCTTTATTTCTTGACCAAAGAGCGTTTAGGTGCCAAGGGCGAAGGCCATTTATTCGGTTCCATCGACGAAGTCAAGGTTGCCTATTTTGACAGCCACGTCGAAATGCACGCCCGTATTAAGTTGCGTTTGAATACGCCGGTGTGGGGTCAGGAAAAGCCTTCTTTAGTTATTCATCCGGAAGAAAAGGATAAAAGCAAAAAAGGCGAGGAAGTTAAAGTTTTCAATACAAAGATCATCGAAACCACCGTCGGTCGTGTCATCTTCAATGAAACACTTCCTTTGGGATATGGTTTTGTGAACGATTTATTGGACAAGAAACGCATCGGTGCGGTCATTGCCGATTGCTACAAGCGTTTCGGTCAGCATGAAACTGTCCGTTTATTGGATGACGTGAAAGCCTTAGGCTTTATCAAAGCGACGGAAGCCGGTATTTCCATCGCCATGTCTGATTTAACTATCCCGGAAGATAAGCCAAAGATTATCAACGCCGCCAAGCAAGAAGTGGCGAAGATCGATGACCAATACCGTAAAGGTATCATCACCGGTCGTGAGCGTTACAATAAAGTCATCGACGTTTGGACCCATACCACTGAAACATTGTCAGATTTGGTGTTTAAGAAAATGGATCCGTTTAACCCGGTGTACATCATGGCTGATTCCGGCGCGCGCGGTTCTAAATTACAGATCCGTCAGTTGTCCGGTATGCGCGGGCTTATGGCCAAGCCGTCCGGCGAGATCATTGAGAACCCTATCACGGCTTCTTTCCGTGAAGGTTTAACGGTGTTGGAGTACTTCATCTCCACTCACGGTGCCCGTAAGGGTCTGGCGGATACCGCCTTGAAAACTGCCGACGCTGGTTACTTGACCCGTCGTTTAGTCGACGTGGCCCAGGAAGTTGTTATCAACATCATTGACTGCGGCACCGTCAATGGTATTACAGTTGCCGCCATCACCGAAGGTGATGAGATGGTGGTCACTTTGAAAGAACGTATTGTCGGTCGTGTCGCTTTGGATAATATCGTTGACATTGTCACAGACAGCCAAGTGGTTGCTGCCGGTGAGATCATCAATGAAGAAAAAGCCGACATCATCGAGCAATTAGGTATTGAGAAAGTACGTATCCGTTCTGTCTTGACCTGCGAAGCCGAACAAGGTGTTTGCGCCAAGTGCTATGGCCGTAACTTAGCTAATCAGCGCCTGGTTGAGATCGGCGAATCGGTCGGTACCATTGCCGCTCAGAGTATCGGTGAGCCTGGTACACAGCTGACCATGCGTACGTTCCACATCGGTGGTACGGCATCTCGTACCATTGAACAGTCCTTTATTAAAGTCAAGCAAGATGGTATGGTCAAATACCATCAGTTGCGTGTGGTTCAGCGCGGCAAAGAATATATCGTTTTAAACCGTAATGGTGCTGTTTCGATCAACAATGAGTATGGCCGTGAGTTTGAGCGTCATTTACTCCCGCAGGGTGCTGCCATCGTTTTTGCTGATGGTGAAACTATTGCGAAGGGTGTCATGGTGGCAAGCTGGGATCCATACACGATTCCGATTATCACGGAAGCCAAGGGTAAGGTAAGCTTCGAAGATTTGATCGAAGGCTCCACCTACCAGCGCGAAGAAAACCCGGTCACCGGTGTCGTCGAGCGCGTTGTTGTCGAACACAAACAAGAATTCCATCCGCAGATCGTTATCAATGACGATAAGGGTGAAGTCGTCGGTATCTACTCGATCCCGACCGGCGCTCACATCTTGGTCAATGATAAGGATACTGTTGGTGCAGGTGAGTTGATCGCCAAAATCCCGCGCGGTGCCTCCAAGACCCGTGACATCACCGGTGGTTTGCCGCGTGTTGCCGAGTTATTTGAAGCCCGCCGTCCCAAAGATCCGGCTGTTATTTCCGAGATCGACGGTATGGTTGAGTTTGGTGAAGACAAGAAGGGGTTGCGTACCATCGTTATCAAGTCTCCGACGGGCATGGCGAAAGAATACACCATCCCGCATGGTAAACATCCGAACGTCTATAAGAGCGATCATGTGTATGCCGGTCAGCAATTAACCGATGGTCCTGTCGTCCCGCACGATATTTTACGCGTCTCCGGTGACAAGGCCTTGCAAGAGTACTTGCTCAATGAGGTCCAGGAAGTTTACCGCTTACAAGGCGTGCGTATTAATGATAAGCATATTGAGGTCATCATTTCTCAGATGCTCAAGAAAGTACGCATCGATGATTCCGGTGACACCGACTTTTTAGTGGGTGACCAGGTTGATCGCATCATCTTTAAAAAATCAAATGAAGCAGCATTAAAGAAAAAAGGTAAACCGGCCCAGGCAACACCGTTGTTATTGGGTATCACAAAGGTCAGTTTGACGACGGAGAGTTTCATTTCTGCCGCGAGCTTCCAAGAAACAACAAGAGTCTTGACAGAAGCCGCTTCATCTGGTAAAGTTGACCTCTTACGCGGGCTAAAAGAAAACGTCATTGTCGGCCATTTGATTCCAGCTGGTACCGGCATGACAGAATATAAACAAGTTGAAATGGTGAAATATGCCGACAATAGCACAATTAATACGCCACCGCAGGCAGCTGAAAGTCAAGCGTAGTAAGTCTCCCGCGCTGACTTCTTGCCCGCAACGCCGTGGAGTATGTTTACAGGTTAAGACAATGACACCCAAAAAGCCTAACTCGGCTTTGCGCAAAATTGCGCGTGTACGTTTGTCAAACAAAGTTGAAGTCACTTCCTATATTCCAGGGGAAGGTCATAATTTGCAGGAACATTCGATCGTGTTGGTGCGCGGCGGCCGTGTTAAGGATTTGCCCGGCGTGCGTTATCACATCGTGCGCGGTACCCTGGATACGTCAGGTGTGGCCAATCGCAATAAATCACGTTCTAAATACGGGACGAAAAGACCAAAGGGTAAGTAATTCATGAGAAGACGTCGTGCAGAAAAAAGAAAAGTTATGCCGGATCCGAAGTTCAACAGCGATGTCGTTTCGCGCTTTATCGCTATTTTGATGACGGAAGGTAAAAAGACCATTGCCGAGAGCATTATGTACAATGCTCTGGATATTTTGAAAGAAAAGACCCAGGAAGAAAGCGGCGTCAAAGCCTTGAACAAAGCGCTTGAAAATGCCCGTCCTCGCCTGGAAGTCAAAGCCCGCCGTGTCGGTGGTGCCACTTATCAAGTACCTACAGACGTTACCCCGGCGCGCGGTGTTTCATTGGCCATGCGCTGGCTGCGTGATTTCGCCCGCAACAAAAAAGGTAAGCCAATGCAAATCAAGTTGGCTGAAGAGTTGATTGCCGCTTACAAAAGTGAAGGTCCTGCGATCAAGAAACGTGATGAAACCCATAAGATGGCAGAAGCCAACCGCGCTTTCAGTCACTTGCGCTGGTAATACCTCCTATGGCCTCTAATACGATCCCCCTCAACATGTTTCGCAATATTGGTATTATCGCTCACATCGACGCGGGTAAAACCACGACGACCGAGCGTATTTTATACTACACCGGTGCCATCCATAAAATGGGCGACATTGATGATGGTAACACCGCCATGGATTGGATGCCGCAAGAGCAGGAACGCGGTATCACCATGACAGCCGCGGCCATTACCTGTTTTTGGCGTGACCATCGGATCAATATCATCGATACTCCTGGCCACGTTGACTTTACGATCGAAGTAGAACGTTCCCTGAAGGTTTTGGATGGTGCTGTTATTGTTTTGTGTGCTTGTTCCGGTGTTCAGCCTCAAACCGAGACTGTTTATCGCCAAGCTGATAAATATCATGTTCCTCGCATTGCATTCATCAATAAAATTGACCGCTTAGGTGCGGATTTTGATCGTGTTATTGGTGAAATGCGTGACCGTTTTGGTGCTAATGCCTCTGCCATTGTTTTTAATGATGGGGCCGAAGATAATTTCAAAGGTTTGGTCGACATCGTTAATGAGCAATATATCCAATACAAAGACGTGGAAGGTCAAGATTTTGAGCGTCTTCCTTTGCCTGAACAGTTTAAGGAACGCTGCGACCAATACCGCAAAAATTTAATTGAATGTTTGGCTGAAGTCGACGATGAAATCACCGAGCTTTACTTGGAAGGTAAACAGCCTTCTAAAGAGCAGTTGATGAAAGCCATTCGCCGTTCAGTCATTGCATGTAAGTTTATTCCGGTATTGACCGGAACCTCTAAGAAGAATAGAGGGGTACAGATGATCTTGGACGCTGTGGTTGATTTTCTTCCTTCACCTTTAGATATTCCCCCGATGCAAGGTTTTAGTCCCGATAATAAAGAAAATCTTATTCCATTAACAGCTGATGCTGAAGCTGCACCGGTTGGATTAGTTTTTAAGATCGCCTCAGATCCTTATGTCGGTAAGATTTTCTTCACCCGTATTTATTCAGGCAAATTTTTACCTGGCCAAAATTATTTGAACTCATCTAACGGCAAGAAGGAAAAGATTGCCAAGATGGTCATCATGCATTCCAATAAACAGGAAA
>CAZBJT010000151.1:0-4729 GCA_964492215.1 uncultured Planctomycetales bacterium
ACTCAATCGCTTCGGCAATGGCCGTGATCAATTTTGTTTTGGAAGAGGCAAAAGGCTTTGTGGCAAAATAGTTTCGGGCAATCACTTGACCGGAAGGAGCGACAATACCCAATTTAATATTGGTGCCGCCCACGTCCACGCCAACAACATACTGCTTCATAAAATCCTTTATTTAAATACTTAGTATTGGGGGGAAATCGGGGTTATTTTAACTGAAAATAAGGCGGGATTCAATAGCTGTTTTGGGAAGTTTATATCTTAAATAAGAGGCTTAAACGGGGTTAGATTATGGGGGATGGTGAAGATAAAAGTGGCGCCTTCACCCGGTTTTGATTGCACCCGGATGGTGCCGCCCTGGTCTTCCAACGCAGCCTTGACAATGGCCAGGCCTGCGCCCGATCCTTCATACTCTTTGATACTGTGCAGGCGCACAAAAATGTCGAAAATAGTTTGCTGCTGATCTTCTTCAATGCCGATGCCATTGTCTATTACATAAAATTCATGCGCCTCCGGGGTGTCTTTGTAGCCGATGCGCACCATGGCGCTATTGGGCCGATGCTTGGCGGAGAATTTCACGGCATTGCCGATCAAATTGGTAAACGCAATGGTTAACTTGATGCGGTCGCAGACAATGACCGGTAATGGGGTCTCGATTTTAATTTGGGCCTTGGTGTGATCAATGGCATAGGCACAATTAGCCAATGCCGCATCCACGGCCTCGGCCACATTGACCTGGCCATAGGGATTTTTAATGCGCTTCATGCGGGTCAATTCCAATAGGTCTTTAACCAGGCGGTCCATGCGCACCGCACCTTTGCGCACCCCGGCCAAGGTGTCCTTGCCCTTTTGATCAAGCACCGCGGCATAATGGTCTTCCAAATAAGCGCTGTAACCGATGATGGCGGTCAAGGGTTCGACAATGTCGTGGCTTACCGTATGCGCAAAACGGTCTAACTCCTGATTGCTTGCAGCCAATGTTTTATTTTTCTCTTCCAACTGACGGGTAAAGGCTTGCAATTGCGCACTCATGGCATTAAAGGCCTGGGCCACCTCGGCGATCTCATCGTGTGAACTGGTTTTAAGGTCGACGACAAAATTACCCTGCCCCACCTGACGGGCGGCCTGGCCTAAATCCCTTAATGAATAGGAAATGCGGTGGACAATCCAAAAAGCCAAGAGCAATCCTAAGATGGCGCTAATTCCTAAGCTCAGCAATAAAATATCATAGGCCTTGCGCTGCCATTGGCCCACCCTCTCTAATGATTCGCGCACAAAGCCCTGCACCTCGACTAACAGGCTCTTTAAATCTTTGGATAAAGTATCTTCCTGCCGTTTGAATTTCTGCACATCGTCGAGTGATAATTGAAAACCGCCGGCCTGCACAAAACGCAGCATTTGACTGATCAGCGCATCATACTGCACATGCACGGTTTCCAGGCGGTCTAAGGCCCTTAACGTGTATTGCAATTTAGCCGTGTCCATGGGCTGGGCCGACACCGATGCTTGGGCAATGATCTTCTTGGCACGGGCGATCTCTTCTAAACCTTGACGGGTGTAGCGGTCGAAGCCTTCATTTAAGACCTTGATCTGGTCGGACAAATACTGGGCCCGGGCAAAGGTGGTTTGTTCAAAACCTAATTCCTCGGCGATGGCGATCAATTTTTCCAGCAGCACATTTTTCTCAAGCTGATACTCATTGATGGACGTCAATGTTTCCATTAAAGCCACATCATAATGGGCCACGGCCGCAAATTCATTATGCACCTGGGCCAATTGCCCCAGGCCGATGAACGTATTGGCCATGAGCATCATGATCAAAAAGGCCACTAATAAGATTATTTTATTTGTCAGTTTCATATTAACTTCATCTGGATTCCCCGCTACAGCCTGCCCTCGAATGTTTTTATCGAGGGCGGGAATGACAGTGTTGAGATAACTTCTACGGTTTATGGTAAAGGCTAAAGGCGACTACACAATTGCGGCCTTGCGATTTGGCCCGGTAAAGCGCCCAGTCTGATTTATCCATTAATTCTTCCATTGATTTCCCGTCGGTGGGGTATACACCGATGCCGATGCTTAATGTGATGTGCAGGCTATTGTCATAGGCCTTGATCAATTTCTGCTCGGCAGCTTTACGGATACGTTCAGCCACAACGCGGGAACCTTCCAGGTCTGAATCAGGCAGCACCACACAAAACTCTTCCCCGCCGAAACGGCCCACAATATCAATTTCGCGCACGCTCTCTTTGATGATCTGCCCGATCTCTCTTAAAACCTGGTCGCCGGTCAAATGCCCGTATTGGTCATTGACCGCTTTAAAATGGTCCGCGTCAATCATCAAGAACGACAGCTTAGTCTTGCGCAAGGCGCAGCGCTTGATCTCTTCATCGAAACGTTCCATGAAATACCGGCGGGTGTATACATTGGTCAAACTGTCGGTGATGGCCAGCGTTTCAATGTCTTGGTAAAGCTTGATGCGGCGCAGGGCCAAAGCAAATTGATGGGCCAAAATGACAAACTTCTCTTTGTCCTTCTCCGGTACGCCTTTATAAACCAAAACACCCAATTTTTTCTCTTTGCTTTTCAATACAAAGATGGAATGGTCCTCGGGGATATTGGGATTGTCCGACAGGTCATGCATGAGCTGGCAATCGTCGATGGTGATATTTTCTTTAAGGCGGCGGCGAAAGACCTGCAAGGCTTCCTGCTCGCTGAAATGCCGGGATATTTCCTTGGTCATTTCATAAAGCGTAAAAATCTGGGTCGATTCACGTTCCAGGCGGGACTTCTCGGCAAAGGCCTTGTCTTTCTGGCCGATGATCTTGTCGAATGTTTCTTTAGAACGGATGACTTCCTCATCCGCCCTTTGCTCCAATTGCAAAACCACGACCTTGGCCAGGTAGAAAACCACGACCACGAAAACCACTGTTAAGGTAAGCAAAATATAGATCATGCCGCACACACCTTATTGCGTCCGCTTTCTTTGGCCTGGTACAAGGCCTCATCCGCTTTATAAATCAATTCTTCCCGGGCCTTGGCATCTTTAGGAAAAGACGCCACCCCGATGGATGCTGTCACATGCGTCTTCTGACGGCGCAAAACGATCTCGCGCGTCTCGATCTTTTTACGCACATCATTGGCCAATTGCATGGCCCTGGCCTTGTTGCAATCAGGCAATAACACGCAAAATTCTTCACCGCCATAACGGCACACCAAGTCGCCGGGCTGGTTAAAATGTTCTTCCAAAATACGGCCCACGGTCTTTAGCACAATGTCCCCGGCAATGTGCCCAAAATTGTCATTGTATTGCTTGAAACGATCGAGGTCGATCATTAGGAATGACAATTCCCGCCCGCGCCTGAGTTCACGGGTGATCTCTTCATTGAGCCTGTCTTGCATGTGCCGGCGCAAATAAAGACCGGTCAGCCCATCGCGTATGGCCAGGTTTTCTAAGCGTTCATAGAGCTGGGCGTTTTCAATGGCGATGGAGGCTAAATCCGCAATGGTGCGCAAGAAGCGCAGATCGTCGGTGGAAAAATGATGCGCCAAGGCGCTGTCAACGCGCAGCAATCCTAAAGTTTTATCACCGATCAATAAAGGCGCGCTGATCAATGAACGGATGGCCCGCTTTTCTTCCGTGTTCATTTTCTCCAAATCAAAACGAAAATCACTGTTGGCATCTTCCACTAAAAGCGGGTGCAAGGTCTTGACCACGAATTGGTCGAATATATCACCCTTCTTGGCTTTTAAATTAACCTGTATCTGTCCTTTTTGAGACGATGTAATGCCCAGCTCGCCGGTGGATGAATGAAACAAATATAAAATGACCGTGACATCCTTGTGGCCAAAAAGCTTGCCGACTTCGGAGGACAGCATATTGGATGTTTCATCCATGCTTAAACAAAGGCTTAATTTTTCAGTGAGGTCTTTGAGGTGCGAGTAGCTGATGATCTTGCGGCGGAAGGATTCGACGGTCTCCCATTCGCGGTCGAGCTCGGCTTTAAGTAAATTGGCCCGCTCGAAATATTCTTCCTTTTGCATGGTGATTTCTGATTGCTTGCGGCCCAGGCGTTGGCGAAAGCGAATCAAAAGCAAAATATCGACGAGCAAGGCAGCTGCTAAAAAGAAGTAGGCGTTGGTGTTGTGGGTGGCATAAACAAAGAAACCCACCAAAGGTACAAGGAAGGAAAATACGACGAGAAAATACAGCCTAGATAATGGTTTCTTCGGTTTTTGGATCAAAGAAGTGCACCTTGCTCATGTCAAAAACCAAGTCCATGTCGCGGTTGATGTCCGGCCTGTCGTGCGCACCGACGCGCGCGATAAAATTATGCTTGCCGGAATTCAAATATAAGTACACCTCGGAGCCCAAGGGTTCAACCACTTCGCAGGTGGCCCGCACCGTATTATCGGGGGAAGCCTCTGAGGCGAATAACTTATCGTAAATGTCTTCAGAACGGATGGCAAAAACAACCTCTTTGCCTTCGTAAGGAGCTATTTTCTTGTATGACTCATCTGTCAGTTTAACCTGAAATTTACCCTCATCAAAGAAATATTTGCGTTCCTTCTTGATGATGCGGCCGTTCATTAAATTAATGGGCGGCAAACCGATGAACGAGGCCACAAACTTATTGGCCGGGTGATCGTAAATATGCATGGGGTCGGCGCATTGCTGTACGAGCCCCTTGTTCATGACCACAATACGGTCGCCCATGGTCATGGCTTCCGT
>CAZBJT010000152.1:0-2178 GCA_964492215.1 uncultured Planctomycetales bacterium
CGGAAGGTGGTAAGTATTTAGTGCCTGGGGTGGTAAGACATTAGCGCGGAACGCACCTCATAAAGTTCTGCCAAATCTCTATCAAGCATGACTTTATGACCTCGTATTAAATAAATCTTGTTTTGGATGATCTCGACTGGAACTAGGATTTCCGACTTCTTGTTTGGTTGTTTTGTAGACATGGTTCCCCCTTTGATTGGTAAGCTAATAACTGAACTGCTTATTGTGCCCGGGGATAGGCGGAATGTTTGAACTATATTAAAAGCGGTTTGGGGAAAACCGATTGGTTTATTTATAGCATAAAATTATTTAAAGTAGAATAGCTAATTTGTGCGGAGCGAAACCCCCGCCTGCACCAGAGAAAAACCACCGTTGCGTTCATCTCAAACGGCTGGCAGAAAAATACTTAACTACGATCACAGCTTCATCAACCCTTCCATATCCAACGGCCGTGTATACATGATTAGATGCCCATCCGCATCTTTAGGCCATTCTTCCTTTGGCCTGTCGCGGTAAAGCTCAATGCCGTTACCGTCTGGGTCGCTTAAATAAACAGCTTCACTGACACCATGATCAGCAGCTCCATCAATGGGCCAATGGTGGTCATTAAGGCGTTTTATAGCGTGGCTTAAGGCCTTGCGGTCAGGTAAAAGGATGGCGAAATGATATAGCCCAGTACTTCCGGGGAGCGGCGCTTCTCCTCCAAGGCTTTCCCAGGTGTTTAGGCCAATATGGTGATGGTAACCGCCTACAGACAGGAATGCGGCCTGATTGCCTATGCGGGTGGTGATGTCAAGCCCAAGCACTTGGGTATAAAACGTAATGGAACGTTCTAGGTCTGAAACTTTTAAATGGACGTGGCCGATTGAGGCTTGGGGGTTCATTTCTTTAGTGCCCCCCACTTGGCTTTTACCCCTGGCCCGGTGGGTGGGTATTTTGTGAATTGCCAGGCTACTACTTTGTGTTCGAATGGGATACCTAGGACATCAAGTGCGATGGCTGTGCGGCGGACGTAAGGAGAATCGAGCATGCCGATCAGTTGCATTATTTCCTTAGGTGTTTACTACCATATTAGGAGGACGGTGCAATATTAATATAATTGTGCTGTTTGGCAATGACCGAATAATACTTAGGGCTGATAATATTTGTCGGTTAATCAGCGTGCTTGGTTAGATTACTGCTTTTGGGGGATTATTTCAAGGGTTTTGAAAGGTTCGCCCTTAGTTTTTTCTTTGCTTCAGCCTTTGCCAAATTGACGCATTGGGTACAGTAAGGCGGAGCGAATTTTTTATTTCCACCTCGCCTCTTTTCCAAAGAGTATTCAGCAAGAAGCTTCCATTGCCCGCATGCAGCGCATTCTTTTCCAGAAAACCCACCATTTCTTCTTGTTATAGCCATGTTTGCCTCGTGTTTAAAACGCCCCATCCTCATTAGGACAATCCATAGGAATAGCTTGGTCAACGTCCGACATTTCCACAATACTGCTTTTGGGGGGTTATTTCAAGGGTTTTAGAGAGTTGCCCATATTCCGGTTTTGTAATCATATTTTAACGGAGGCTTAATGGTGGCTTTCTTATACTCTTATTAGAGGAGATTAGCCATGTTAAGTCGATTTCACATAGGGATTCTTTCAGGGGCTCTAGGGCTGCTTTTAGGGCTTGGGAGTCCATTTGCCATGGCTCATGGGGTTGGGATGGCTGCCCAGCAGCATGGGGCTAATATGGAGGCTTCTTTTGTGAATATTAAGGTGGTCGACCCTCGTATTCTCTGGGAACATAATGGCAAGCCTGCTTATGGGGAAGAAGAACGCCGCGGCCAGGGCATTATTATTGATAGCACCGGGGTCATTGCCACGAATACACATATTATAGGTGATAACCCCCTCCATATTTATGTGACCTTGGCGGATGGCCATATATTTGAGGGGCATATTCTTCGGGAAGGCAAACCGGATGTGATGCTGATCAAGATCGAGGCTAATTATGGATTAAAGGCTGTGACTCTGGCCGATTCCTCGCAAGCTCAGATCAACAATCAGGTGCTGGCTTATTGCAATGCGGCTTTAAATCATGCCCGTCAACAAAGCGGGAAAATCACTCAAGTTTATCGGGAAGAGACTTCAAATATTGTAGAAATCCTGCAAATGAATATACCGCTTCAGGCTGGGGACAGCGGCGG
>CAZBJT010000152.1:2188-4699 GCA_964492215.1 uncultured Planctomycetales bacterium
GGGCCTGTAATTAATGAAAAAGGCTCTTTAGTGGGCTTGATCATGGCCAATCAGAAAAGCGATCCGTCCAAAAGCTACGCCATCGCCTCCAACCGCATTCAGCAGGAATACCTTGAATATAAAAGCGCGGGTATTTTGAATTAAGCCGTCGGGGTGATGACTCTGATGGCGGCGGGAATGATTTTGGCGTGGATGGAGATTTTTTCTAACATCTCTCCGTCACATTGGAGTATTTGTTTAGGCGTAGAAGACACCTGAATGTCCTTGCCTTGCCAGTGCTGTACCACTTCCCTCTTATCGGGATGCCGGCTATGCAGCAGGATAGACAGGATGTGGGCCATCAGTCCAAGATTAACTTTGCGGACAATAATCACATCTAACAAACCGTCACTTACATCAATTTCATGGTGCAGGGAGAAATCTGAAAAGCCTAAACCTCCGGAATTAGCGATGATACAAGTAATCCCCTCCGTGTCATACTCTTGCTGATCAATTTTTACATGATACCGTGCATATGTGATTTTGCGTATGGCTTTGATGGATGAAAACAGATAGGCCAGCCGACCGAACTTACTTTTTATTTCACGTTTAGCTCCTTTGACCATTTCACTTTCAAAGCCAAGACCTAAACGGGTGATGAAAAAATGTTTATTGAAACATCCGATATCAATAGCTTTGATTTGAAATGTTCCACACATAAGCTCACAGGCTTCTTTGAGATCCTTGGGGATTTTTAATTCAGTTGCGAGCACATTGCCAGTTCCACCAGGTAAGATTACTAAAGGGATTTCTGAGCCCATCATGCCGCTGATGACTTCCATGACGGTGCCGTCGCCTCCATAAACACCGATGGCATCCACCTTAGCTTTGATAGCTTCTTTGGCCAGGATAGCGGCATCGTGAGGTTTCTTGGTAATGAATATATCCCAATTGATTTTAGCTTCGTTAAAGACAGTATTCATGACTGTTAAATTCGGACCCATTTTTCCCGAGGCTGGATTAATAATGATGTGGATCTTTTTGATTTTATTACTTGGGGTGTTGTGCATGCCAATACCTTTCAAAAGCATAGATGCGCGGGCGGATATACCACGCCGTAGGATCGGCAACTTTACGGGCGGACTTCAATAATTGAATGGCTTCAGCGGCTGTTTTTCCAGTGGCAATAAGAATGGCTGCGGCCATCGCTACACTGCGGTGTCTTCCCTGCATGCAAAAAACCAGTACCTTACCTTTATTTTCAATCACGGGCAGGGCTGCTTGAACGCCGGTGTTTAATTTCTCGACAGAAATGGGAAAGAAGAAATTATCGTAAGTCTTGATCCATATCGTTTTAAATGGCGGCAGGGTATAAATCTCATGAGGAGCAACTTGGGCGATCATGGAAATGATCAAATCGAATTTCAAAAGCTTTATCTCATCGACGTAGTCGGAGAGTAAATGCGCCCCTACATACAAATTATCTGTAATTTTAGATATATCCACAGCCATGAAGTTTATTATGGCGAAGAAGGGATTAATGCGGGATTAAGTTAGAATTAGAAACGGCTGCTCAATTGTTTTTTACCCACAACAACTAAGGCCGTAATTCTCGGGGGTTTGTTTGACGCCGACCATGATCACGATGGGAAATGAGAACTTAAGCTTATTGTCTTTGATGAAAGCATTGATTCCGGTTTTGTTGGCTCCGATGTCGGTTTTAACTATTTTTCTAAATTCTTCGGCTTCTTTGGCAGGGGTCAGCGTTGCCTTTAACAGTTCATCAACATCGACTTCCATCCGATACATATGCTTCTCAATCAAGGTTAACTGTGCTTGCTTAAACATGCTTTCTAATTCAGTAATCACTAAGGCATGGGTATGAGACGGATCGCGGAGTTTCTCCATGTGGTCATATAAATCAGCTTGGGGCTGAGATGTAGCGTAGACATCAATAACAACCACTCTCCCCTCCCATTTGGCTACGCGGGTCATTTCATGAAGCACGGCTAAGGGATCTGGAAAGTGATGAAAGACAAAGCGGCTAACCACGATGGAATAGCTGCAATGCGGGTATGGCAATGGATTAACATTGCCGATGTCCCAGCTCATATTGGTTAAGTTTTGACTCTTCTGAGACTCTTGGGCTCGCTCTATCATTGCAGGTACAAGATCAATGCCTTTGACACGAGCGACTTTTTTCGCAAAAGCACAAGCCACAATACCCGGTCCGCAAGCCACATCCAGCACGGCATCTTTCTCGGTTGCCTGGCTTAATTTGATAATCAAATCAAGCGCCTCATAATGGCCGGTCATGGTGCCAAATGTGGCGGATTGCTTGTCGAATTGTTCTTTGATTAAATCGTTATGGTTCATTTATTTTTTCTTCGGGGCTGATTTCTTTTTGGCAATAGGCTTTTTGGCTGTCGTGGTCTTCTTTGTTTTAGTTTTTGGCTTTGGAACAGCTACAGTTTTAGTAATGACTATTGGGACGGGTGGAACCTCTTTAGGTTTATCATCAATGCCTATTTT
>CAZBJT010000153.1:0-4694 GCA_964492215.1 uncultured Planctomycetales bacterium
GCCTAGTATTGATCATGCCTAAAATGCGCTCACGCCCGGCGGGCGGCACCCATTGCACATCTTGCTCAATGGCTTTACGTAATTTATCACGCAAATGGTCATGGTCGATCTTAAGGAACCATTGCTCGGTAGCACGGAAAATAATAGGGTTCTTGCAGCGCCAGCAATGCGGGTATGAATGCTGGATTGTTTCATGGGCAAAGAGTAAGCCGCGTTCTTTTAAATTAGCAATGATCTGCTCATTGGCTTTAAAAATAAATTGACCGGCAAACGGCGCCCCTTCTTCGGTAAAAACACCTTTGCCGTTGACGGGCATAAGCACAGGCAAATTATTAGCTAAACCGGTTTGGTAATCGTCCTGACCATGGCCGGGAGCGGTGTGCACCAAACCGGTGCCGTCTTCGCGGGTGACATAATCGGCGGTGACAACCGGGCAATTTTCTTTTTTGGCAAAAGGATGCGTGTAGGTGATTTTCTTTAAATCACTACCCTTGACCTCTTTGATCGCCTTAAACTCACCTGCATTGCCTTTAGGTAAAACACGTTCAGACAAACTTTTCTCAAGGATCAAAATTTCCTGGCCATTATCGGCGCAGATATAATTAAAATCAGCATGGGCTGCGACAGCCACGTTAGCTAGTAGTGTCCAAGGAGTAGTAGTCCAAACCAACAAGAACACCTTGTCATTCCCGCGAAAGCGGGAATCCAGAACCTCGGGATTATTCACCGGAAATTTCACGAATACCGTCGGAGACTCTTTATTCTCGTGTTCGACTTCCGCTTCCGCCAAGGCTGTCTCACAGCTATAGCACCAATTCACCGGTTTCAAACTGCGGTACACATAACCTTTTTTCTTAAGCTCAGCTAAAGATTTTAAGATCCAATATTCATAATGCGGGGCCAAGGTCAAATAAGGATTCTCCCACTCACCCCAAATACCTAAGCGCTTGAATTCTTCGCGTTGAATATCGACGAATTTCATGGCATAGTCGTGGGCTTTTTTACGAAAGACCAAGGTATCGAAATCTTCCTTCTTGGCTTTCATGTCCTTGAGCAATTGATGCTCGATGGGAAGCCCGTGGCAATCCCAGCCCGGCACATACAGCGCGTCAAAACCTTTCATGGTTTTGTAACGTACAATGATGTCTTTGAGGATTTTATTGAGCGCATGCCCGATATGGATGTGGCCGTTGGCATATGGAGGCCCGTCGTGCAAGATAAACGGCGGGCGGCCATTTGATTTGGCACGGACACTCTTATAGGTCCCATCCTTTTGCCATTGAGCCAAAAATGCCGGCTCTTTTTGGGCCAGGCCCGCCTTCATGGCAAAATCGGTTTGCGGCAAATTAAGCGTCTTTTGATAATCGACTTTATCTGATGTATTTTCCAATGATCAACTCCAGGTCTTTTTTCTTTTTAGCCGGTATCATCGCCGGATTGGTGATGATGGCAAATTTTAAAGCTTCGGCAGCGCTGAATTTCTTAAGCTTGCCTACCGCCGGGATGGCCAATTTCAACAAGGCTTTGGCATTGGCCACATTCTTGCTTAAATAATTAATGATCATTTCAACGGTCACACTATCATGCGAGGGATGCCAGCAATCATAGTCGGTGACAGCAGCCAATGTTGCATAAGAGATCTCAGCCTCGCGGGCCAATTTAGCTTCGGTTAAATTGGTCATACCGATAATATCTGCTTTCCAGCTGCGGTATAAATGACTCTCGGCCTTGGTGGAAAATTGCGGGCCTTCCATGTTTATGTAGGTGCCACCCCGATGGGCCTTGATTTTTAATTTCTTGGCGGACGCATCGATGATATCGGCGATCTCTTTCGAAATAGGATCGGCAAAAGCCACATGCGCCACAATGCCGTCGGTAAAAAAGGTGTCGATGCGCGCCTTACGGGTGCGGTCGATGAATTGATCGGGAATAACAAAATCCATGGGCTTCAAATTTTCTTTGAGCGAACCGCAGGCCGACACGGAAATGATGGCCTCCACCCCTAACTTTTTCATGCCGTAAATATTGGCACGATAATTGATTTCCGAGGGGCTGATGCGATGCCCTTTGCCATGGCGAGGCAAAAATACCACCGGCGTACCCGCCAATTGCCCAGTGACAAACTTATCCGAAGGCGCCCCAAAAGGAGTTTTAACCGTCACCTCTTTAACCTTCTCAATCCCCTCAATCTGATACAACCCACTACCGCCAATAACCCCAACTGTTGCCATAACACTCCTTTTTATATTCTCATTCCATAATCATAAATTCTTCTCAAGAACTTAATAGTCATACTCATCCATCTGCCAGCCGTAGGTTTCAAGAAAAATTTTTTTATTTAACTGATTATTTATCATAATGTTACAAAAAGTCGTACTCATTCAACGGTTCTATTTTTAGATGAACGAATACGACTGATAATTTTATTCTGCATAATTAAGATTAATCAAATTCAGAAAATTTGTATTATACATTGGTAAATCAGGACTACCTCGATCAATATTAGGCAGCTCTATCAAACGTACCATTTGAGTTCTAGCCCACACATCATTAGGGTGTTTCTTGAGATATTTCTCTATGACACGCACAATGTTCCACCATCGTTGATTATACTCATCGTTTGGTATTTCAGCCCCGCTAGACTGACCATAGTAATCATTCTGATAAAGGGTCCGCCATTTTAAAAATAGGTCGCTCAAGGCTAAGTCGTACTTATCCTTATTAAGGATTTCAGTTATCAATTGCAAAGGATCAAACCAATACCCCTTTTCTACTAAATCGCTATGGGCATTTGCGTAACAATCAACAATAAGAGAAACAATGCTCCCCTCCAAAAGATGGCCATGGTAAGATTTCAATAATTTCTGAAGAATCGAGTTGGCCTCCATGAATTTCTTTTCTTTTATTAAATCCAGACTTTTTTGATACAACATCCTATCCAGGTTATTAAATAACCTTAGCTTTTCATCATCAATATTCTTTAAAAGTTTTAATGCTAAATGGGTATTTAATTCTTCTTTTAATAAACCGCCGTACTGATCCCATTCGTTCCAAAAATTTATATAATCTTTCTCTATTTTCTCTGTGGGTTTTCTTTCTATACCATCATAAACTTTTTTAAGAGCATCAATACCTATTTCAAGTCTTAACCTTAAAGCGTCAACTTTTTGATCCATGACCAATGCAGCTAAATCTTTCTTTATTTTATCTAAATCATCGATTGATCGGTGTGCAGGCCCCCTCCACTTAATGTGGTTTGCTTCTGAAGATAACGGCAATTTCATTTCATTATCAATGGAAATAACCCTTAAACCAATATACTCAACCCTTAATATGCTCTCTTCAATATTTGTAAGGGCATACGCACGGATTGGGTTGACTAAAAAAGTAAAAACAACAAAAATGAATGAGAATATCTTTCTTAATCGCATATAAAAATATGATGATCATCTTTGGTAATCCAATGACCCTTTTTACAAAAAGGCCTCGGCTTAAAATCTTTCTTGTCTTTTGACTTTTTGTTAGCAGAAGACTTCTTAGCAAATTCAATTTCATTCTTAGAAATACCCTTAATATATTTGCGGATCTGATCTGGATCGGCAGCTTTAGCCTTTTCTAGAAATTCCTGTACATCATTCCAATTGGCAGGGTTCTTGCCAGCTTTCTGCGCAAGAGCTTGGGCTTTAGCAATCGTTCCTTCCCCGCCATTATAAGCGGCCAGAACAAATTTCTTGCGTTCTAGAAGGTCTTCGACCGGGAAAGTATTTTTATCGCCAAGGTCAGTATTTTTTGAGAATTCAACATCCAGATCTTTTAGATAGCGTGCTGCTGTTATCGAGGCATAATCAATATCAAAACGCTGATCATTTTTCTTGGTAACGATTAATCCATAACGTTTAGCTGTCGCTCTTTTTATTTGAAATTCACCTACGGCGTCTTTTGACCCGCGTTCTCCTAATTGAGTGCCAAAGCTACTTTCCTGGGCATAGATAGCCTCAAGCGTATTAACGGTAAACTCATCCTTTTTATAAAAATAAGTAGAGGCATTTTCAAAAGCTTTTCGTTTATGCGGCGTTTCTCGTTTCAACCAGGCATCAACATTTGTTTGCTTTGACATAAATTCTCTCCATTTAATTCTATACGTAAAACTTATTTCACAATTAATTTAATCTTATCAATCAATTTCTTTGCTGTTTCTAAAGCTGCTTGTGCCTCTTCAATATTTACATGATTTTCAGAATCATAGATAAAATGGTGTCTTCTACGGCGCAACCGATTGAATTTAGCCACTAATTCATGAAAATCATCACCTAACTTAATTTTTGTAAACTCAACAATTGTTTTATGGGTCTGATTTACTGTAGGCAAATATCCTTCTGCATACATGAGGGCACGGCCTGCTCGAATCATGGCATGATAAGCAATAGTCAAAGCCCAGGTTGGATCAATTTTCAAATTCGCCTGGGCTGTTTCCAAATCTTGAACTGCACGTTCAAGTTGATGTCTAATTTGACCAGGGTTCGGAATAACCTTCTTAGCAAGGTTATCTTTTATAAATTGTTCGTAACTCATTCTCTGATCCTATTAACATAATCTTTTTATCCGCCATTATTTCCATAAGAAAAGAGCTCTTCTTTTTTACATCGGACTTAAATCCATTTAATGTATACAAATTATAATTTATTTCCCTTTTA
>CAZBJT010000154.1:0-4681 GCA_964492215.1 uncultured Planctomycetales bacterium
TTCAACGTTTTCATTTAGGCTGTCCAGCCGTCATTGCCGGACTGGCCATTGTAGGGTTATGGGCTTTTCCTTTAACTATTTCTTTAAAGTACGCCGCCTTGATCTGGTTGATTGCCTTTTTATCAGTGGTTGCTTTTTTCTGGAACCGCCAAAAAGTCAATCCTTGGTGTATTGGGCTTATTGTAGCCTGGGGGGCAGGTATTTATGGGGCGGTGCATGGCCAGGTTATTTCAACGGATAAGACCGGCATCTTCTTAAGCCTATTAAGCGGCCTTATTGTTTCTTCCATTTTTTACGCCATGAATTTGGGTCATTTTTATTTGAATGTGCATGGCCTTAACATCAAACATTTAAAGATCGCAACCATTGCCTATGCGGTCTTATTGGCTTTGAGGCTGGTTTGGGATATTTATTATATTTCCGTCGGAAAAACCATATACGGTGATGAAGAGGTTTCATTGCTGCATTTTATGTTCACGATCGATGGCTTCCTGTTGTGGGTGGCGATATTTTTCGGCACGCTTTTTTCATTGGGGGCCAGTTATTTTGCCTTCGGCACATTGAAACTCAAAAACACCCAAGCCACCACCGGCATCCTTTACGTGCTTTTAAGCGCCGTGTTGCTGGGCGATTTAGCTTATAAATATTATCTGCTGAAATTCGCCATTCCACTTTAACATGCCTACCATTTCTAAATTTTGCGATCATTGCAAAAAATACACCCGTAGCGATATCACGGATGGAACCATACTTAAATGCCTGCATTGTCAAACTGAATGGGGCAAGATAGATAAAGTCGAATCCATTTTCGACCGCTGCCCCGTATGCACCTGCCGCCAATTTTATACAGATAAAGATTTTAACCAGATCATCGGTTTTGCTGTGATGGGGGTAGGTATTGTGTTAGTTCCTTTTACATACGGCTTAAGCCTGCCGGTTTTTGCCCTCATCGATTGGCTGATTTACCGACGGGTCAATCTACTGGTTGCCTGTTACCGTTGCGGCAGCGAATTCCGCGGCTTTACGGTCCCGGAACGCCTCAAACCCTTTCTTCACCACATTGGTCTCAAGTACGATAAGTATCGCTAATAAAATGGCTTAAGATTGTTCATTCCTATCTTGACAAGGCAGGGGGGTTATAGTAACTTGAAAGCACGTAACATTAACGCTGTGACCGGTTTATCGACGATGACCGGTTTGTTATTTTTCTAAACTAAACAAAGGAGTAAACATGAAAGCCCCATTAAGCGTTTTATTCACCATGTTATTCGCGGCCAGCGCCTTTGCCGGTGCGACCGTCAGCGGTACGGTTAAATTTGATGGCACAGCGCCTACTTTTAAAGAGATTAAAATGGATGCCGACCCTATTTGTGCAGCCGCACATAAAGATCCGGTATTCCCGCAAGCATTAGTATTAGGCAGCGGCAACACCATGGGTAATGTGTTTGTTTTTATTAAGAACGCCCCGGCAGGTGATTATAAAGCACCGGCCGATCCCGTTGTGATCGATCAAAAAGGCTGTAACTATACACCACATGTGGCAGCTGTCATGGTCAATCAGCCCATCAAGATATTAAACCCGGACGGTACTTTGCATAACGTGCATGCCATGCCTAAAGTTAATCAGGAATTCAATATGGCCATGCCGAAATTTCGCACGGAAGTCAGCAAGACTTTCGATAAAGCAGAACCCATGTTTCCCATCAAATGCGATGTGCATCCGTGGATGGGTGCTTGGGTCGCTGTTATGCCAAATCCATTTTACGCAGTGACCGGTGCTGATGGTAAGTTTGAAATTAAAGACTTGCCGGATGGTACGTATGAAATCGACGCCTGGCAAGAGAAATTGGGTATTAAAACAGCCACTGTCACAATCACCGGCGGTGCGGCCCAGACAACTGACTTTACTTTTGCTGCTCCTCAAAAAAGCTAATTAAAGGAAAGAACACTCATGACACACGCTCACGAACATGAACATCACGGTCACGATTTGCCGTTTTGGAAAAAATATATTTTTTCCACGGACCATAAGATCATCGGCTTGCAATATGGCATCACGGCATTGGTCTTTTTGCTTTTAGGCTTTTGCATGATGCTGATGATGCGCTGGCAAATTGCTTATCCCGGCCAACCGATTCCTTTGATCGGCGGCTGGTTTGGTGAAGATAGGATGCCTGGCGGGATCATGCTGCCGGAGTTCTATAATCAGCTGGGGGCCATGCATGGGACGATCATGGTGTTCTTGGGGGTCGTGCCTTTAGCGGTAGGTGCTTTTGGTAATTATGTCGTACCTTTGCAGATCGGCGCACCGGACATGGCTTTCCCTAAGCTTAACGCGGCCAGTTACTGGTCTTATTTTGCCGGCGGCATCATCATGTTGGCCAGTTTCTTTTTGCCGGGGGGAGCAGCCAGTTCCGGTTGGACATCTTATCCGCCGCTGTCTGTCATTGCACCCATCGGTCAAACCGCCTGGCTTATAGGCATGGTTTTTTTGATTACTTCTTCTTTATTAGGTTCTATTAATTTTATCGTTACAATTTTTCAATTACGGGCACCGGGCCTTACCTGGTCACGCTTACCGTTTTTTGTTTGGGCCCAATTGGTCACGTCATTTTTATTGGTCCTGGCTTTCCCGCCGCTGGAAGCGGCCGGTGTTTTACAGTTGATGGATCGCCTGGCCCATACCAGTTTCTTTATGCCCACGGGTTTGGTCGTTTCCGGCCAAGCATTGACTTATACCGGTGGCGGTAATGTTCTTTTATGGCAGCATTTATTCTGGTTCCTGGCCCACCCGGAAGTCTATGTGTTGATTTTACCGGCCTTGGGTATTATCACCGAGATCATTGCCAATAATATCCGCAAACCCATTTGGGGTTTGAAATCGATGGTTTATTCCATCATTGTGTTGGGCTTTTTATCTTTTATTGTTTGGGCCCATCACATGTATTTGACCAATATGGGTGTGGTGATCAGTTCATTTTTCCAAATCACCACCATGATGATTTCCATCCCGTCGGTCATTATCCTCACATGTTTATTCATTTCTCTATGGGGCGGTTCTATCCGCTTTAATACACCGATGCTTTTTGCTTTGGCTTTCTTGCCGATGTTCGGTATCGGTGGATTGACCGGTTTGCCTTTAGGGTTGGCATCGGCCGACATTCATTTGCATGACACGTATTATGTCATCGGGCACTTCCATTACGTGGTTGCCCCGGGGACCATATTCGGTTTGTTTGCCGGTATTTATTTTTGGTTTCCCAAGGCCACCGGCCGAAAGATGAATGAGGTTTTAGGGCATTTGCATTTTTGGCCGAGCTTGATCTGTATGAATTTCATTTTCTTTCCCATGCTGATCCAAGGTCTGGCCGGTCTTTCCCGCCGGATGTATGACGGGGGAGCAAGCTATGCACATACGCAGCATGTTCTTTATCTTAATGAAGTGATATCGATTGCGGCCTTTATTATGGCGGCAGCTCAGATTTTCTTTATCATCAATGTATTCTGGAGCATGTTCAAAGGCCAGAAGGTCAAGAATGATAATCCTTGGGATGCAACGACCTTAGAATGGGCCGCACCAACACCGCCGGGGCATGGCAATTTTCCTCATCCGGTGGAAGTTTATCGCGGGCCTTATGAATACAGTGTTCCGGGCGCAGCCAAAGACTATAGCCCTCAATTTGAAAAATAATTAATTTAAGGAAGACTATGAGCGAAGAAATTATCCCATACATTGTTGAAGAAAGACCTGATACCGGCTTAAATAATGCCACCTTAGGCATTTGGCTGTTCTTGGCCTCTGAGGTCATGCTCTTCGGTGCTTTATTTTCAACTTATCTTATTTTACGCACAGGTGCGGCCCATTGGCCGTCGGGGGCGAGCATTTTAAATGTCCCTTTAGCCACATTAAACACGGTGATTTTGGTTGTTTCTTCCATTGCCGTTGTTTTTGCCTGGGCGGCATTAAAAGAAAATAATTTTGGAAAATTCAAACTCAACATGGGTTTATCACTGTTGTGCGGGCTTACGTTCTTGGCCATCAAGACTTTTGAATATAAATTGAAATTCGCGCATGGCCTTTACCCGTCTAAAAATACTTTTTTGGCGGTTTATTTTACGCTGACCGGTTTGCATGCCTTGCACATTATCGGCGGCCTGGTGGTCAATGGCTATTTGTGGGGACCTGGATCAAAGATGTATAAAACAGACCCCCACCGTTATACGCACCGCATTGAGATCGCTGGTATTTACTGGCATTTTGTTGATTTACTGTGGATCATTCTATTATTTCCGGTCCTTTACCTTTTATAAGCGGGGGAAAAATGAGTCAAGAACATGAAGTTTCTAAAATGGTAGGTGTTTACAAGAAGCTTTTTTTGATTCTGGTTGTTATTACAGCTATCGGTATTGCGGTGACTTTTTTACATTTGCCTATTGTTCCTGCCGTTGTGATCGCTTTTGCTATTATGGCGGTGAAAAGTAAAGTGGTCATCGATTCTTTTAAGTCGTTATTGGCTGGAAAAATGTCTTTGGTTATTCTTTTTGGTTTGACCATATCTTTTGTTCTTGGTCTTTTATTACTGCCGATTATGAATAATCACGGGTCTCTGGTGGGTACCATCGATACCTCCAAACAATTATTGGAAGAGCAGCCGCAAATGGAAGAAGGTCACGAGCATGG
>CAZBJT010000155.1:0-4672 GCA_964492215.1 uncultured Planctomycetales bacterium
TTGTATGACAGAAGTATCGCTGAATATAGATGAGATTCTTGCCACCGCGCGTGACTTGAATCGAAATTGGTAGACGCTACCAATTATTCTTACTTAACGGTGATGGCGGTGTTCGCAATAGTTGCGGTGCATGCGGTGGCCATGGCCTTTGAATTGATGTTGTTTGGATTTAAGGAATTTAGCGTACTGTTCCGGGGTCAATATCTTCTTGACCTCAAGCATGCTATTGAGCTCATCATCAATGCGCTGGGCCTGAAGGGCCTTTAGCTGTGTTTGGATTTGCCCGATCTTAGTCATATCAGGTGTGGGATTGGCTAATTCCTGGGCCAATGCTTCTCTATTAGTCTTAACCTGCTCAAAGCCGGCTTTCATGGCTTCATGCTGCTTTTTCATATTATCTTTTAATTGCTGACGCTGGGTATCACTTAAATCACCCCAGAAACCTTGGCCCTCACGGCCATGCTTCCAGCCATGCTGATTGCCGTGATGCCCTTCGGAAGACACTGCGGCTTGCCCCCCGTTAAAATTACCGCTATTGCCGGTATCCGCATAAACCAACGGTACAGATATAACCAAAGTGGCTGCCATGATTAAACCTGTGAACTTTGCTTTTGTAACCATATTGCCCTCCTGTGTGAGTAGACCTAACATGCGTAACTATATCGACCATTCACTAGTTTAGACAACAGAGGCCCTCAAAAAGTTCCCAACTATAAAACAAAAACCCTCCGCAACAATTAAGTTACGGAGGGTTTAAGTATACAAGAATCAACTTCTTATATTTTCACTACGTTTTGAGCTTGTTCGCCCTTGGGGCCTTGAACGATCTCGAACTCAACATCTTGTCCTTCGCTCAGTGATCTGTAACCATCACCTTGGATGACACTGTGATGAACGAACACATCTTTGCCGTTTTCAGGGGTAATGAAGCCAAAACCTTTTTGGTCATTGAACCATTTTACTTTACCTTTAACCATAATCTTTGAAACCTCCTTTTAATCTGAACTTGAGCAGTTTTATGATCCAAATAAAAAACCGCAAGGCATTTGTTCCTTCACCATGCGGCTTCGGATCATGTTGCACTCTTTACTCGTGTGATAGTATGTATCATTTATTTGTATTTGTCAAATTTTAATTATTTACTTTTTGGTTTGAACCTTTTTCCGGCAGGAGCATGTTGCGCAAATTTTTAAGGCTGTTATAAGGGATGTCGACAGCCATTTCATTGACGAGGAATTTCGGAATGGAACCCCCGGCGTCACTATGCTGCTGCACATCAATTTCAGTCTTCCCGTCGGGTAATGGGGTAAAATGCCACACCGTCTTTAAATAAGTGACCCGCACCCGGCCCTTATGGGGCGGCAGCCTGTCGGGAAGGGCGCTTAAAATATAAGTAACCTGGCCGCTCGCCGCATTAATCGACTTAACGCTGCGATAAACCGTGTCACGCTCGGCCACCGGCCACGGCGGATGGATGACAAAATAAAACACCTTTGTCCCCGCCCCTTCATCAGCCACTAATTGCGAATCAACGCATTGATAGAACCACAAAGGTATTTGCTTCTCATCTTCATAAAGGGCCGTGACTTTCTCAATAGGCGCATCTACGACCACACTTCCCTTATACTCAAGGATCGGGGAAGCTTCCACCTTCCGGGTGGAAACCGCAATGCCTTCCTTATTCACTTTTAATTGCCAGGGATATTCTCCGGCCCGTGACAAAGCCGGACAAATAACAATTCCAAGTACAAAAAGCACAAGCGCCGTTATTTTTTTCATGTTATAGACCTAATTCTTTGCGTTGTTGATCAGCCATGTAGTCAATCAATGTCCGATTAGCCAGGCCATTAGGATGGGCTTGGGCTGGATGAACAGTGAATGGCTTCATGGAATTAAAACCCTTAAAGGCTTCATACCCATCGATGCACGTCACCTGATGTTGATCGCAAAAATCCATCATAAAACGGTGAATAGGCAAGAACGGGTAATTCCCCCAGGCATCTTTATAGATGAAGGGATAAATCACCACCGTCAATGCGGCCCCGTGCTGCTTGACCAAACGGTCCATGGCGACTAAATCGTCCATGGTTTGTTGTACTTCTTTAGCATTATCCGGGCTAAAATAAATGTCCCTGTAAATCTGAATGGTGAGGAAATTATATTCCTGGTGTAAGACGATCGTATTTTCCAAAAAACGCACCCAGGCAAATTGCGACAAAAACCTGGCGAATGCATTGGCCCCTTGCGGCTTATGCACCACCGGAATGTTCCCCATATCGCTCATAGACCTTTGCCGCTCGGCTATTTCCGGTGACATATTAACATCACTTAAGTTATAAAAATAGATTATCTTTTTAGGCGTCATTGGTTGGGGGTCTTCAAATAAGCCCTGCACGATCTGATAGACCCGTTTTAAGTCTGCCGCGGTCTCACCAAAATTCCTAAAATTATAATCCGGAAACTTAAGGCCTAACAAATACCCTAAAGAATCTTCCTCCTTCACCCCTTCGCCAAAAGTAAAAGAATCACCGACTAGAAAAACCTCCTGAGGCCGTTCAGGAAAGAAGCCCTGTTTGCGTTGCCGGCAGGCATAGGGAAGGCAGTACATCGGGATTGTGTCAGGGAGTTTGACAATGCTGTCGGGAAAAATGGCCTTGGCAGGCGCTTGGATGGTTACCGGAAAATACCCCTTGGGGTTGGATGTATAACAATTGGCATAACACCCCTTTTCATCCACCGTCCCTTCAATCTTCTTCTCATAACGGCCCCACCCGCTTAAACGGGACAATAAAACACCCGCCATCAACAGGCAAAGCAAGGCAGAGATGAATATAAGCCGGATGAGTTTAAACATGGCCGTTTTTCTCCGCCGCTGGCAATGAGTGCCTGATATGATCCTGTAAGTCTTGAATGAATACATAGGCCCCGCCGCCAAAACGCAGGAAAGCCTCGAGGCAGAAAAGGAAGAGGAAGATTTTAAATAATATTTTGGGTAATCGTTCTAGCATAAGATTAAAATTGAAAATAAAAGAATTCCTGCGGCCTCATGACCCCCCAAGCCAGCATAAGATAGGCCAAGAACGCATAAATCACGGCTTTCAAGGCCCAATGCCGATGATATAAAAACAGCAAATCCTGAGTGAGGTATTGCCCGACTTGGATCACCAATAAAGGAAACACAATATCCAGGAATTTAAAAAATAAAAAGGTGCCTTTTCCCGTCGCCAGAGAAAAATTAAAGAACAAGGCTTGTGTCATTTGGATGATTTGATGGAAAGAGGCGGCCCTAAAGAACAACCAGCCTAAGACAACTAAATGAAACATGAACACAGCCTTAATCACCCACGGCACATGGACCCTTGTCTTTTCAAACCATTGCCGGATGATCAAGAAACGAAAGGCAATTAAAAGTACGCCGTGATATGCGCCCCACATAACAAATGTCCAGGAAGCCCCATGCCAAAAACCGCCCAATAGCATGGTCAACACCAAACTGCCGTATAATCGCAGCTCACCTTTACGATTTCCGCCTAAAGGTATGTAAACATAGTCCCTGAGCCACGACGATAAGGTGATGTGCCAGCGCTGCCAAAATTCCCGCGGGTTAGTTGCAAAATACGGCAGCTTAAAATTAATGGATATCTCAAACCCCATGCATTTGCCCAAACCGCGCGCCATATTAGAATAGCCGTCGAAATCGCAAAAAATCTGAAAGGCAAACGCATACAAAGCAACCAATACCTCTGCCCCGTTATAAGAGGATGCCGGCACAAAAACCGGATTAACGATCTTGGCCAGATTATCGGCGACGAATACCTTTTCAAACAAGCCCCAAAAAAACAGATAACACCCTTCATAAAATTGATCGGCCCGCCAGGGGCGGGGGGACATGACTTGAGGAATAAAATCTTTGGCCCTCATGATGGGCCCGGCGATCAGGTGAGGGAAATAAATCACAAATAATACATAGTCCCAATAGCTTTTGGCCGGTTTGACCTGCCGACGGTATACATCCACCACATAACTGATCGCTTCAAATGTATAAAAGGATATGCCCAACGGCAGGATGATATTAAGGGTCAATGACAATGGATGCCCAAAGGCCTGCAGCAAATGCCCGGCATTGGCGGCGAAAAAATTGTAATATTTAAAGAAACCTAAGATGGCAAGATTGGTGCAAATACTGATGCCGAGGAAAAAACGCCTTTTGCGGGGATCGTTGCTGCGCTCAATGCTATGACTGCACCAAAAATCCGTACTGATCGAGGCAAACATCAGGAACAAGAATTGCCAACTCCAAACGGCATAAAATAAACAGCTGGCCACAATGAGCAAACGATTTTGCCATTTATGTTTTAGGATCACATATAAAACATAGACGGGGATAAAAAAGATAAGGAATTCGAAAGAGTTGAATAACATCAAACAAGAACCTAAGAATTAAGGTTACGCTGTGTCTCCAATGTCTTCTCGAGAAGCTTCTAAATATTCCCAACGTTCATAGGTTTTCAGGAGTTCGGCATCAACAGCCTCGGAACGAGTTTGGGTTTTTGCTACTTCTTTGGGGTCTCCTTGATAAAAAGCAATGTCTGCTAACAACGCGTAAAGTTTTTCTTGTTCTTCTTCAAGTTTCTCGATCTGGCCGGGCAGGACTTTTAATTCATTCTGTTCT
>CAZBJT010000156.1:0-4670 GCA_964492215.1 uncultured Planctomycetales bacterium
GTAAGCGTTCCCCGGCTGCTGCATTTAGCATTGCCTTAGATCATGCCACCAAGCCTTTATTGAGCAAGGCCCAGGCTAATGATTTAGTCAAAAAAGGTTATTTGCCGAAGAAGTATGCTGAATTAGCTGTTAAGTCTGTTATCACCAAAGAGCAGGCTGTCAACCGCATTTCTTCCGACGATATCGAACGTTTATTCTATCCTGTCATCGACACCACCAAGATCACACCGGCCCAATTAAAGGCGGTGCGTTTAGGCAGCGGTATCAATGCTGTTCCAGGTGCTGCGTCGGGCAAAGTTGTTTTTACCGCCGCTGAAGCTGAGAAATTAGGGCAAAAGGGCGAGAAGGTCATCTTAGTCCGCAAAGAAACCTCCCCGGAAGACGTGGGTGGTATGCATGCGGCCAAAGGTATCTTGACCGCCACCGGTGGTAAGACCAGCCACGCGGCCGTCGTTGCCCGCGGTTGGGGTAAATGCTGTATCGTCGGTTGCGAAGCCTTGAATATCAACTATGAAACAAAGTCCATGACCGTCAATGGCAAAACCGTCAAGCAGGGTGAGTACATCACCTTAGACGGTTCCGCCGGCGAGATTTATTCCGGCGATATGGAATTAAAGGAACCGGAACTCCCTGCTTCTTATTACACCATTTTAAAATGGGCGGATGAATTCCGTACGATCAATGTGCGCACCAATGCCGACACACCATATGATGCGGTCAACGCCATCAAGATGGGTGCTGAAGGTATCGGGCTTTGCCGCACCGAGCATATGTTCTTCGACACCGAGGAACGCCGCTTGGCTATCCAGGAAATGATCGTCGCTGAAACATTGGATACCCGTAAAACCGCATTGGCCAAATTATTACCATTCCAGACCAATGACTTTTACGGCATCTTTAAAGCAATGAACGGATTTCCGGTCACCATCCGCTTGATCGATCCGCCTTTGCATGAATTTACCCCCAAAGACCAGTCCGGTATCGACAAGTTAAGCAAGATCACCGGTCTGTCCAGCGACAAGATCAAACATCGCTGCGAGCAATTGCATGAATCAAACCCGATGTTAGGTCACCGCGGCTGCCGTTTGTGCATCACGTATCCGGAAATTTTAGACATGCAAGTTACCGCGATCATCGCCGCTGCCATCAAATGCCGCAAAGAAGGCATTAAGGTATTGCCGGAAATCATGATCCCCTTGACCATGGACAAAAAGGAATTCAATATCCTAAAGGCCCAGACTAACGCCACTGCCGATCATTTGATCAAGCAAGCTGGTGTTAAGTTGCCGTATATGGTCGGTACTATGATCGAGATCCCGCGTGCCGCTTTATTGGCCAACGAGATCGCCGAGGAAGCCGAGTTCTTCAGCTTCGGTACGAATGATTTGACCCAGATGACCTTAGGGTTGTCCCGTGATGACGCCGGCCGCTTTTTACCGGTGTATGTAGCGACGGAAAAAGACGGCGGTAAGGGTATCTTCAAAGATGATCCTTTCCAAAGCTTGGACCAAAGCGGTGTCGGTATGTTAGTTAAGATCGGTATTGAACGCGGCCGTTCCACCCGCAAGGATTTAAAGATCGGTATTTGCGGTGAGCATGGTGGTGAAGCAGAGAGTGTTAAATTCTGCCATCGCGCCGGCATGAACTATGTCAGCTGCTCCCCGTACCGCGTGCCGATTGCCCGTTTAGCCGCAGCCCAGGCCGCATTGGCTGATAAGGCAGCAGGTAAAGGTAAAACAACAAAGAAAACAGCTAAGAAGAAGTAATATTTGTCTTTCAGGGGTGTAGGGGTAAACCAAAGTAAAAAATGGTTGTATCCCTACACTCCCGATGACATAATAATGACCTCATGGATCCGATAAAATCTTACCTTAAAGAAATCAAAAACATCCCTTTGCTCACCGCTGAGGAAGAAGTCACCTTGGCCCGCCGTGTGCAAAAAGGGGATAAGGCCGCGCGCGATTTAATGATCAATTCCAATTTGCGCCTGGTCATTTCCATTGCCAAACGTTATACCAATTTAGGCATTGCCTTAAGCGATTTGATCGAGGAAGGCAATATCGGTTTGATGCGCGGGGTGGATAAATTTGATCCTGAAAAAGGTTTTCGTTTTTCCACCTATGCCGCTTGGTGGATCAAGCAGGGCATATCCCGGGCCATCATCGACCAGGGTAAAATGATCCGCGTGCCGGTGTATCTCAATGAAGAGATCATCAAATACCGCAAAATGGTGGAAAAATTGACCCAACTATTGCGCCGCCGGCCCAGTGCCGCCGAGGTCGCCAAGAAAATGAAATTGACCGTCGATAAAGTCCGCGACTTGGACGGTGCCATTGCCAAA
The DNA here is from genome assembly GCA_964492215.1 of uncultured Planctomycetales bacterium. Taxonomy (GTDB): domain Bacteria; phylum Omnitrophota; class Gorgyraeia; order Zapsychrales; family Fredricksoniimonadaceae; genus CAYNTZ01. Next base: position 2,342 of record CAZBJT010000156.1, read on the forward strand.
ATGTCTTCTTTGGATGCGCCTTTAGGTGAGAACGGTGAAGGCCAGGTCAAAGATACCATTGAAGATGAAAGCTTAGCCGCCCCTGATGCCTCTGTTGAACTTTTCCTCAATAAAGAGCGTGCCCAGTCGATCCTTGCTACTTTAGATGAGCGTGAACGCACTATCATGGAAATGCGTTTTGGTTTAAACGAGAATGAAGTGCATACATTGGCCCAGATTGCCAAGAAATTAAGTCTTTCCCGCGAACGTATCCGCCAAATTGAAGACGTGACCATTAAGAAATTAAAGAAGCTTGTCACCAGCCAGGATGACCCAGGAAATATATGAGTGCCCAGCAATTGAAACGCAAACCCATTTATGTGTTGATTTTACCTCGTTTTGAAGACATTTTTCATTCCTTTTATACCGGCGAGATCACCAAGGGTGTTAATTTAGCCGCTTCGCATTTGAACGTGGATTTCCTGGTGCATATCACCGACCGCAGCACGCACAACACCTGGCTTGACCCGACCTTGCTCGACCGTAAGAATGTCGACGGGATCTTGTTCGCCGATATCGACAATGACATTGAGATCGTCAAGCAAGCCATACGCAGCGGCATGCCGTGTTTGGTATTGAATAATATCATCAATGAACCCATTAATTATTTGGCGGTCAATAATCACAAGGCTGCTTTTCAGGTGATCGAAGAATTGATCAAGGCCGGTCATAAGAAAATCGCCACCATCGCCGGTGATTTGAACACGCAGGCCGGCGGTACGCGTTTGGAAGGTTATTATGATGCGCTGTTGAAACACGGCATCGAAGTCAATAAAAGTTATGTGAAAATAGGCGGATTTTTACGTACCCCGGCCCGTCAGGCCGCCCAAGAATTATTGAAATTAAAAGACCGCCCCACCGCGATCTTTGTTGCCTCCGACGTCATGGCCTTAGAAGTCCTGGATGTGGCTAAGTCCAAGAAAATCAGTGTTCCCGGCGAGTTGTCTGTATGGGGTTTTGATGACAATCCCTTGCGTGCCAACAGCCCGGTGCCGTTGGCCACGGTGGCCCAGCCCTTGGTTGAAATGGGGCGTTTGGGTTTAGAGCTTTTGTATCAGATTTCGAATGGTAAGGCCAAGCTGCCGGTCAAAGAAGTGTTGACTGCTAAATTGATCAAAGCAGAATCCGTTGGAAAGGCTTAAAGATGAAGATCAATGATCTTAAGAAACATATCCGTGATGTCCCTAATTTCCCGCAGGAAGGGATCATCTTTAAAGATATATCCACCCTTTTAAAACATAAAGACGCCTTCAAGAAATCCATCGATATTTTGGCCCGCAAATTCAGCAAGCAGCGGGTGGCTTATGTGGTGGGGGTGGAGGCGCGCGGATTTATTTTCGGTTCAGCTTTGGCCTATAAACTTGGTGCCGGTTTTATCCCGGTGCGCAAAAAAGGCAAACTTCCATATAAGACCAAGAGTGTGACCTATCAATTAGAGTACGGCAGTGATACCTTAGAGATACATGAAGATGCTGTTCCCGCCAATGCCAGGGTGTTGGTCGTTGATGACCTGTTGGCCACCGGCGGCACAGTTAAGGCCGTGATGCAACTCCTGCAAGCACAAAAAGCCAAGATCGTCGGTGTGGCCTTTGTGGTGGAATTGAAATTCCTCAATGGCAAAGATAAGTTAAAAGACTTTCCGGTCTATTCTGTCGTCCAATATTGATTCTCCTTACGCGGCCAAGCTGCGGAGAAATTTTAAAACCCCATGGCGTTTCCTGTCTCGCGCAAACAACATTTCTTTTTTGCCGTTATTTTGCTTTGCGCATTAACCTGCCTTGTTTTAAGCCCTGCCCTGAAGTACCATTTTCTTAATTGGAATGACCCGCTGTATGTGACCCAAAACCTTGCGGTGGCAAAACTTGATGCCGCCCATGTGAAGGACATTTTCAAGCAGCGCATCGACGGTGCTTATGTCCCTTTAACCACCCTGTCTTTTGCCATTGAACATGCCTTTGCCGGTTTTGATCCGTTCATCTATCACTTGGATAATTTACTTTTACATGCCATGGCAGTACTTTTGGTTTTTTGCCTGGCCCGTCAGCTTAATTTCAGTTTGTCGGCCGCTTTTATTGCCGCTTTGCTTTTTGGTATTCACCCCACCCGGGTGGAGGCGGTGGTATGGGTAAGCCAGCGGCAAGAATTGCTGTATGCGGTTTTTTATTTGGGGGCTTTATGGTGTTATATCCGACGGTATTTTGGTGCCGCCATGACCTTGGGGTTATTAAGCCTGCTGGCCAGCCCCATGGCCGTTACGTTGCCGTTGGTGCTATTATTGTGGGATTGGTAT
>CAZBJT010000157.1:0-4660 GCA_964492215.1 uncultured Planctomycetales bacterium
CTCCGGAGGTTTTGCGTCGCATTGGAAAGAAATATGGCCCTGAAGATATCCTTAACGCCGTGCGCTGGACTCAAGAGGCAGGGGTGAAGGCTGAAGTGTTAATTACTATTGGTAATCCGAGTGAAACCGATGCTGAGCGTGACTTAACATTGGCCACCCTTAATAAGTTAGGACCGGATGTGACGATCACAGCCAACCGCCTTGTGATTTTACCCGGTACGGCATTTTACCGTAAAGGGTTACGGGAAGGATGGTATACCCAGCAATCTTTCTTTGAGGAGGAAGGGGTGATTTTTTATGATGAAAAGAGATGAGAGTGGACAGACCTTTTAATGGTCATCAAAGCATTTTATTGACGGGGTTATTGTTAATTTGTTGCGGTTGTGCCTCTACAGGAAAAACCCTTGCCGACAAGTCGCTGTCCGGAGGGGAGACAACCGTTTTTGATAATACTTTCCAGGCGTTTCAACGCCCGGCGTCTAATTTGACTGAAGCAGAATTAAAAGACTTCAGCATTGGCCAACGCCTTTTTATCGTCGATTGGATCAAAGCGCCTTCTTCCAGAAATAAGTTTGGCGGTTTAGGTCCAACCTTTAATGGGCATTCTTGTATGGATTGTCATTTCCGCAATGGAAAAGGCAGTCCGCCCGATTATGAGGGAGAACCTGTGGAATCAATGCTGATACGCCTGAGTGTTCCAGGGACAGGCCCTCATGGCAGTGTCAGGAAACATCCTAATTATGGTGACCAGCTTGAAGATCGGGCCATTGAAGGCGTGCCGATAGAAGGACGGGCCACGATCCATTATCATGAGATTAAAGGGCATTATACCGACGGAGAATTATATTCTCTGCGTGTCCCTCAGTACCGTTTTGTCGGTTTGAATTTTGGTCCTTTAGGGGATGACATATTGTTTTCTCCCAGGATCGCATCGTTTATTGTTGGCCTTGGTCTTCTGGAGTCAGTGCCCGAAGAGACGGTCTTATCGTTTGTTCACATGCAAGAAGGTAGTCCTGACGGCGTCTCTGGAAAAGCGAATTATGTATGGGATATCGAAGAACAAAAAACAGTTTTGGGGCGTTTTGGATGGAAAGCTAATCAGCCTACCATCAGGCAGCATGTAGCCACCGCCTATATCAAAGACATTGGGATTACTAACCCGGTATTCCCTCAAGAAGATATCCCGGACATTCAAACCATAGCTAAAGCTGTTTCTCATGATAAGACACTTGAAATCAATGAGGATCAATTTAAGGATGTGGTATTTTATGCGCATGTATTAGGCGTGCCGGCCCGCAGGAATCCGGATGATCCCCAGGTCATGGCAGGGGAAGCAATATTTAAGCGCATTGGCTGTGCCGTTTGCCATATAGAGACCATGCGTACAGGACAAAACAAAGCAATCAAAGAACTGGCTTTTCAGACTATCCATCCATATACGGACCTGCTGCTTCATGATATGGGCGATGGTTTGGCCGATGGCCGGCCGGATTTCATCGCCGACGGACATGAATGGCGCACGCCGCCTTTATGGGGCATAGGTTTAATTAAAACGGTCAACCAGCATACGTTTTTTTTGCATGATGGACGCGCACGTAATTTGGAAGAAGCCATTCTTTGGCATGATGGGGAAGCAAGAGCTTCCCAGCAGCGGTTTAAAGCATTGTCCAAGCAAGAACGTCAGGAGATGCTGGCCTTTTTAAATTCTCTTTAAAACCCGGTTAAATGGTTATGCCAACATATTTGATTAAGCCATCCATTATTGACGGAAGTTTTAAGAAATTCATAACCCGGGAAGGGTTAAATGGCAATCAACATAATTTGGACGCGTACAAGCAAAGGTCTTTTAACGCGCTTTCCGTTTTTGACAATAAAAGACTTGTGGCCGTGCTTCCTTATTTTTCTTTTGCGCAGCATCAATTATTACGGCATGAGGCATCTCAATTGCCTCAGAATCTTTTGATCTTTAGCACCACCTATGCCTTAGACCCTCAAGGTCTGGTATTGGATTTAAAGGCCTTTGCTAAAACCAATGGTAAGATCATGGTTCATCTGCCTTTTCCTTGTCCGAGCCTTAAACTTTTTGCGAAGTCAGTCGATCCGTACATCGATTTAAATGCTTTTGATGAGCATGCATTTGTGCATTCCAGGAAATGGCTCGCCCGTCAGCAACAAAAATGGTCGGTATTCGATTTTGTGTTCGAGAAGTTTGATCGCAATCGCCATAAGAAGACCGTCCTAACCCATTTAAAGTTTATTGCCCAGAGATTCAAGATGCCCAAAGCAAAGATCGATGCCGAGCTGCATGACTTATTGTTCTTTTTCGATGAGCTTTACATCGGTGTATTAAAGCAGGCGGGCCATATTGCCTCGGTGTGCTTCTTTACCATCAATCCCAGGCGAGGGATTCATTTTGAGTCTTTTTCTTTTGATGAGAAGCTGGCTAAACTGGGCCCCGGTAATGCATTGATATTTAACTCCATTTGCTATTTCAAGAAACATAACCCGGCAGAGCAATTTTATTTTGGAACACTGTATGCGAAGAAAATCATGACATCGTACAAATTAAAATGGTGCGATGAGGTTAAGAATAATTTTCTTTATATCGTCGATTAAATTGATCGTGGGAGATGCCGGGTAGATGACCGTTCTTATTGTTGGGGCAGGCGCATTAGGGAAATCTTTAGCAGGCTTGCTCATGCCTCAAGCAGATGTGATGATTTATGAACGTCATCCTCAAGTTCGCCAGGCCTTGGCGCGTCATGGGCTCATTTTTAAACATGGTCGTCGAACCTTGACCTGCAAGCCTCAGGTGGTCACTTCATTAAAGGAAATACGTGGGCAGAAAATCGATGTGCTGATCGTGGCATCCAAGGTCATGGATTTGCAGGCAGCGGTAGAACAATGCGGGGATTTAAAACCGCAATGCGTGTTTTTACCTCAAAACGGGCTATTTGATTTTAAATGGGTGAAGCGGTCTTTTAAGAACGCCGTCATTTGCCGCGGAACAACGACCATGGCTTGTCAAAGTACAGGTTTAAATCAGGTGAGTTTATTTTACCGGGGAGATATGTATGTGGGCGGCCCAGGGTCTTCTACCGTCTCAAAACTTTTTCGTTCTGCAGGGGTTAAGGTAAAAGTTGTTAAAGATTCGACGGAAGCGGTTTGGGCTAAACTCATTTTTAGTGCGGTGATGAATCCGTTGCCTGTCATTACGGATAAGGGTTACAGTATTCTTAGAAAGGACCCGGAAATTTGGTATTTGGTGCAGCAGGCGATCAAAGAAGGTCGGGCCACGGCCCGGGCCTTAAAGATCCGTCTTGCTTTTAATCCTGCATTGCTCATCAATCGTGTGCATCACGGAGATTTAGTCAATATTCCGCACCGCGGTTCGATCATGCAGGATATTTTATCGCACAGGGCAACGGAGATTGATTTTATTACAGGAGCGTTGATTAAACAGGCCAACAAGGTCGGCCTTAAAACACCGGCGCTTGAGACTATTCTGACTTTAGCGAAACAGGCAGGAGCATAAATAGTATGTTCAATGCACAGGCATTAAAGAAAGTATCGACGCTGCTGCAAGTTTTTTCCAAAAGGGACAAGCGCTATAGGATCCGGTTGCGCTCTTGGGAAGATTTTAACAATATTCCTATATCAGGCAGGAAGGACGTTGCGGCATTTGGACAGGCAAAGCTGTTGAAGGATGCGTTTAACGTGACAGCCACGTCAGGATCCACGTCATCTCGAATGATCATTGTTCATTCTAGGCAAGCTTATGAGGCCCATTTAAGTCGCCTGGTTAAATTGTATCGTCAGGTGGGTGTCAAAGAAGGAATGTTGTGTTTGAATTTATGTGCGTATGAATTAAATAGCGGGGGCAGGCTTATGGAAGCGGCTTTCAAGGGAGCTGGATGCGGTGTCATTCCCTTTGGTCCAACCAGCTCTCCGGAAAAGGTGCGCGAAGCGGTAAGTTTGATTAAGATGCTAAAACCTTCACTCATCAATGCCTACACCAATCAATTGTTCGATATTTTCTCAGTCTTAGGGCGTCAACATTCCATCAAACGTTGTTTAGTTAATGGAGAGCCATTGTGGTCTGCGTACCGCAAGCGCATCGAGCATATGGGTGGTGTTGCGGTCCATGACCATTATGGGGCTATGGAAATTTCCGGCCTGGCGGTGGCGCTTAAACCCAATGATGAGTATATGAGGGTCGTGGCCGATGGCTTACTGCTTGAGGTGCTGGATGACTCAGGAAAGGCTGCATCCACAGGTATGGGTGATTTGCTGGTCACCGATTTAAACAATACCAGCATGCCTTTTATCCGTTATCACCTTGGAGACAGGGTAGAGCTGGTACGCCGCAAGGGATTGGGAATAAAGGTCTTAGGCCGCAGCGAGGATAGCCTGTTGATTAATGGGGTGGTCCTTTTTAAACAGGAACTGGTGCGTGTCGTCAATAATTTTTTGGGTCATCCGGGGTTCTTCTTTGTGATAGATAAGCATCCTGGGCAATATTATGATAAACTCATTATAAACGTGGTAGACGCTAATCCTAAGCAGTTTGGAGCTCTAAGCGACGCTTTGGTCAAGGCTTTAGGCATGGACCGTTGCATTGATGTCAGGGCCCATCAAGGAGCTATCCCAAGGACAGTTA
>CAZBJT010000158.1:0-4637 GCA_964492215.1 uncultured Planctomycetales bacterium
TGTCTAAAACCACATTACGGCCTTTAGGACCTAAGGTCACTTTGACCGCGCGGGCTAATTGCTCCACCCCGCTTAAAATCTTACGACGGGCTTCGTCGCTGAATAACAATTGCTTTGCCATGATGATCTCCTTGGGATTTTAAATTTATTTTACGATAGCTAAAACGTCTTCTTCCTTCATGATCAGAAGCTCTTCACCTTCGTTCGTGGTGATTTCAGAACCGCTGTACTTGCCGAACAAAACACGGTCGCCGGCTTTGACTTCCAACGCCACGATCTGGCCATTATCAGCCATGCGGCCTTTGCCTACAGCCACGACTTTGCCTTCTTGGGGCTTTTCTTTGGCTGTTTCAGGCAACAAGATGCCACCCTTTGAAACTTCTTTGGCTTCTAAAACTTTGACCACAATGCGGTCACCTAACGGTTGAATCGCCATAACATTCCCTCCTGGTATATGGTTGTTGAACGCAAAATGTGTTTAGCAGTTGGTTCGATGGAGTGCTAATATATCCACAATAGAAAATTTTGTCAAGCTAAAATTCTGGCAGTTGATTTAATTGAGTGCTAAGAAGGGATTTTTCCGTCACTGTTTCTTCAATGATTCCAAAATACCGTGGGCGATATTTTGGGCCATGATGTAATTGCCTAACGTTGTGCCGTGGCCGAAATCGCCGGCAAAACGGTCTTTGAAGTAATCGTCATACTTACCCATTTTTAAGGCCGCCTCAAACACCGGCTGATTGTCTACAAAAATACCGTCGTGCGCCTCAGGCACATCGGCGAGGATACTCGTCAGCGCATTCATCTCCCTTAAGGGGTATTGCACAAAGACCATTTTGACTTGATGCTCGTCTAAAATACGCACCAAATGCCGGTAATTTTCCCTGGTCACCGGATTGATCTTATTCACACGCAAACGCTTGCCGCCGGCTAAAATCAAATCCGCCTGCTCCATCTGCCCGCGGGCCGCATAGCATGCACCCAAAAGGTCGTAAAAGTTAGGGGTTTGCGGATTTTCTTTCAGCATTTGAAAGATCACACCCTCAAGCAAATCATCCCCTGTCCTCGCATGGCACATGGTAGGGACCCATTGAGCCACCCATCCATCCGCCGGATTTTGCTGCAAGACATGCCGCACCACGCCGGCAAATTCCGGATATTTGGCTTGATGGCGGAATGCATCACCCAGTTTATGTTCGATCGTCTCGGCATATTCAGCCTCGACAGGCCATGTGGTCAAATACATATACAACATGCCGGCCTTTTCATATTGTTTTTTGGCCTCATAAGAAATGGCGGTCATATACAATTGGGCATATTCTTTGGGCAAGTGGGCTAATTGTTCGGGATTGATTTCACCGCCGCTGCCAGCCACCGCCTTTTTCACCGGTACAGCAGGGGTGAATTTGGCTTGGACATCATGGGCGATGTGCCGGCCTAAACCTTTGATCAATTTGACCACACGCAGATCAAGGCAGAAATTTAAAAAACGGCTACTCCAGGCATTAGGGTCAGCCGCAACCAAAGCCGCCCGGTCATTAATGCCCATCATGATCACCACCATCTGGGGGTGATATTCATCAAGCCAGGCATTGATATGGCTGACAATGGTGGGAGAATCCCCGCCGGGAATGCCTTTATTGATGACTTTGTAATGACGGGTATTATCCTGGTCTTGAAGGATATTTTCCAGCTGATGCGGGTAACTGGTATCTCCACCTTCATAGGTGATAGACTCCCCCACACACATGATGCGGTATTCTTGCGCGCTGCCACGGCCCGCATGGTTTTGGCGGTCCATGGTAAATTGGGCCGCAAAACCGCCTAAACGTAACATCATCTCCAGACAACATAGGAAAACAACTATTTTTAATAAGATATTTTTCATGGCAGGATTTACGGGCAAACTAATAAATACATCCCCTTGAAGACCAAATCCTCGTCAATAATGCGAACCTTAGGCGAGACAAATTTTTTCATTAGACGGGTATGGCCGCCGGTCATGACAACTTTAGGCTTACCCTTGATCTGCCGGCTGATCAAATCAATAAAGCCATGACACAATGACCCATACCCATAAAATAACCCGCTCAATATGCTTTCTTCCGTGGTCTTGCCGATGACAACTTTGGGGGCTTTGATATCAATCTTAGGCAATAAAGCAGTCTTCAAAAATAGCGATTCCGCCGACAAACGCAAGCCCGGCACAATAGCACCCCCCAAATAAACACCTTGAGCGGAAACCACATCAAAAGTAATGGCCGTACCCAAATCGACCACGATCAAAGGCTTGCCGTAAAGCTGCATGGCCGCATAAGCCCCGACCAAACGGTCCTGCCCTACTTGTTTTGGATTGCGATACGCATTTTTGATCGGCACATGAACATCTTTGCCAACGACAAACACCTGAAAACCGAAATCTTTCCTTAACAGGCCGGCGATCATATCACCGATGCGCGGCACTACGGAACAAATGCAGACTTTCTCAAAGGCATACTTCTTGCGTTTAAAAGATTTTAACACCGGGCCTAATGCAGCGCTGAGAGCCCGGCGATCGGCCACGGTATCAATGCGCGTGGCATCTAACACACGGCCGCTTTTAACCACACCTAAAGCAATGGTTGTGTTGCCTATATCAATGGTGAGGATCATTTTTTCTTCCCTGTTTTTTTATTGGAACCGGGGATTTCTTCGAGGCCCATTTTAAGGCTTTTTAATTTATCGCGGATCTTGGCAGCTTTTTCAAATTCCAAATTGCGCGCGGCCAATTCCATCTGGCGTTCCAATTCCGTCGCATAGGTACCAACCGCATATTCCTCTTCGCTCACCCCCGCTACATCGCGCACCAATTCTTTGGCTTCGGCAAATTCCTCGATGCCAAGCTTAATGGCTTTTTCAATGGTTGTGGGCGTAATGCCGTGCTTAGTGTTGAATGCGATTTGTATCTCGCGCCGGCGTTCACATTCGCTGATGGCCGCCTTCATCGCCGGGGATATGGTATCCGCGTACATGATGACAATGCCGTGAATGTTACGTGCGGCACGGCCGGCGGTTTGGATCAATGAGGTTTGTGAACGCAAAAAGCCCTGCTTGTCCGCGTCAAATATAACAACTAAAGTCACTTCCGGCAAGTCCAACCCTTCGCGCAATAAGTTGACCCCCACCAAGCAATCGAATTTCTTAAGCCTTAAATCCTGCAGGATTTGGGTGCGGTCGATCGTCTCGATATCGGAATGCAAATACTTGACCTTTAAACCCGCCTGCTCTAAGAAATCACAGAGGTCTTCGGACATGCGCTTCGTCAAGGTCGTGACCAGCACCCGCTCATTGCGGGCGGCACGGGCTTTAGCTTCACGGATCAAATCATCCACCTGACCTTCGGTTTTACGCACTTCGATAGGTGGATCCACAATCCCCGTCGGACGGATGATTTGCTCGATGATGCGGTCCCTGGCATCTTTGCGTTCATAAGGGCCGGGGGTGGCTGAAACATAAATGCGCTGCTTTAACATTTTTTCTAATTCAACAAATCTAAGCGGCCTATTATCCAAGCACGACGGCAGGCGAAAACCATAATTGACCAGCATTTCCTTACGGGCCTTGTCCCCTTCATACATGCCTCCTAATTGCGGCACCGAGACATGGCTTTCATCAATCACCGTGATAAAATCCGCCGGGAAATAATCCATTAAACAAAAAGGCCTGCTGCCCGCGGGACGGCCGGAGAGAACCCGCGAATAATTCTCAATCCCCTTGCAGGTACCTATTTCTTTCATCATTTCCATATCATAACGGGTACGCGACTTCAACCGCTGGGCTTCCACCAATTTACCTGAGGTCTCCAATTCGCTTAAACGGGCGGTCAATTCCGCATTAATGTCCTTAAGCGCCTGTTCCAAACGCGGGAGTGATATCAAGAAATGCTTGGCCGGATAAATAGCCGCCTTATCCAAGTCCGATATGGTGTCACCGGAGACCGGATCAATTTGCCTGATCTTCTCAATTTCATCGTCATAAAATTCAATGCGCAAGGCATCCTGGCGATAGGCCGGGTAAACCTCGACAATGTCCCCGCGCACCCGCACCTTGCCGCGGGTGAATTCATAATCATTGCGCTCATACTGGATGCCGATCAATTGCTTTAATACTTCATCCCGGTCGATTTTCTGGCCCTTGTTTAATTGCACCATGTAATTCTGATAATCATCCGGCGAGCCTAAGTTATAAATGCAGGACACACTCGCCACAATGATGACGTCTCGGCGGCTCATGAGTGACGTCGTGGCTGCCAGGCGCAAACGGTCTAAACGGTCATTGATGGAGGAATCTTTCTCGATATAAACGTCGGTGCTGGGGATATAGGCTTCCGGCTGGTAATAATCGTAATAGCTGACAAAATATTCCACGGCATTATGCGGGAAGAATTCTTTTAACTCGCTGTATAATTGTGCCGCCAATGTCTTATTGTGCGAAATCACCAACGTGGGGCGATTGACTTGCTCAATGACATTGGCAATGGTAAACGTCTTACCACTCCCCGTCACCCCAAGCAAAATCTGGGCCGGCAAATTATCATCCAACCCCTGCGCCAAAGCCTTAATAGCCTTCCGCTGCTCGTCCACGGGCTGAAACGGGCT
>CAZBJT010000159.1:0-4626 GCA_964492215.1 uncultured Planctomycetales bacterium
CCTGCGGACGAAGTGTCCATGCTTATGCGCACCATTATCACGGTAATAGGGCAAAAGGCCAGGGAGCTTTGCGTCAACGGGGTCAAGATCAATTTTATCGGCAGCAGGCAGGGTGTTCCGACTGATGTTTTAAAAGCCATGGATGAAGCCATGGCCTTGGTGCCTGCAGCCGGTGCCATGACCCTGAATGTGGCTTTTAATTATGGGGCGCGTAATGAGATCGTCGAGGCGTGCCGGGCCATTTGCCGCCAAGCCGCCGGCGGTCAGTTGATAGCTGAGGCGGTGGACGAAGGTTTGATCGGCCGTCATTTATATACCGCCGGTCAGCCGGACCCGGATTTATTGATACGCACCTCCGGGGAAATACGCATCAGTAATTTTTTATTGTGGCAGCTTTCTTACGCGGAATTGTATTTTACTGACAAGTTCTGGCCGGAATTTACCGAAGAAGAGTTAGTCAAGGCCCTTAACGATTATGCCCGGCGCGATCGGCGCTGGGGTGCGGTCAAGACTTAAAGGGGTTAGTCGAGCTATGTCGCTGGCAAGGTTTTTATCTGCAACATTCATGATCATTTTAACGGGACTGGCCGTGGTTAGCGGACCGTTTTTTATCACCGTCATCTGTATCTTGACCATCGGCGGTTTGTATGAGTTCTTTTATATGGTGCGCAAAAAAGATGTGCCGATTTACAGTTACACCGGTATTTTGATCGGTGTGCTGATCCCTTTATCCATCTTTACGCGTTTTGAGCCCACCAAGAATTGGGAGTTGTTGTTCATTGTCATCGGATTTTTATTGATCCTGTTCATGCAATTCGCCCGTCAGGACAACCGCAATGCGATCTTGGGGTTATCCACGACGCTGTTTGGGGTTTTATACGTGGCGTGGTTTTTTAGTTTTTTAGTGAAGATCCGTTTGATGCTGCCGGGCATGGAAGGCGTTAAATTGCTCGGGTTCATTTTGTTAGTGACCAAAAGCGGGGACATCGGGGCTTTGTTGATCGGCAGCGCCATCGGGCGGCATCCATTGCTGCCTAAGGTCAGCCCTAATAAATCGATTGAAGGCAGTGTGGGTGCTTTATTGGTATCGGCGCTGGTGGCGGTTATATTCAGTTCATTTTTACCAAAGGGCATACATTTTCCGATTTGGCAAATATTGTTAATGGGTGCTTTTTTTGGTGGTTTAGGTCAGTTGGGACCTTTCGGAATCATTGATCAAACGTGATTGCGGGGTGAAGGATTCAGGCAAGCTTTTGCCGGGCATGGGTGGTGTTTTGGACATGATCGATAGTTTGCTGTTTTCAGCACCTGCCTTTTATTTGTATATGAGCTCGACGCTCAAGACGCTGCAATAACACATGCATAGACGCAATATTGCCATTTTGGGTTCCACGGGTTCGATCGGCCTTAATACGCTGAAAGTTGTTGATCGTTACCCGTCGCATTTTAAGGTCATTGCTTTAAGTGCTTACAGCAATTTTAAATTACTGGAAGCCCAGATTAAGAAATACAAGCCGGCCCATGTGTCGGTGGGGCAGCAAGGCCTGGCGTATTTCAAGAAGAACCCTGTGAAGGGTGTTACTTTTTATCCGGCGGATGAATGCAGCCGTTTGGCTGATTTAAAGGCCGTGGATATTGTGGTGTTGGGCCTGCGTGGGGCCGGGGCTTTAGCGCCATTCCTGGCGGCAGTGCGTGCCGGCAAGACGGTCGCACCGGCCAATAAAGAAGCATTGGTGATGGCCGGTGAACTTATCATGGCTGAGGCAGCCAAACACAAGGCCTGTATTATCCCGGTCGACAGCGAGCAGTCGGCCATCTTTCAATGCCTTGATGGGCAAAAAGCACCGGTTAAGAGGGTGCATTTGACAGCATCAGGTGGGGCCTTAAGGAATGTGGCGGCCAAGGATTTTGACCGCATGACCGTAGCGGATATTTTGCGTCACCCCCGTTGGAAAATGGGGCCTAAGATCACGGTCGATTCAGCTACCCTGATGAATAAGGGTTTTGAGTTTATTGAAGCGCAGCGTTTGTTTGGTTTGGATTTTGATCAAGTGAATATTTTGGTCCATCCGGAGGCTATTATCCACTCCATGGTGGAATTCGTCGATGGGTCTTTATTGGCGCAATTGGCGGTTACGGACATGCGCCTGCCGATACAGTATGCATTGACCTACCCTGAGCGTTTGCCGACCGGATTAAAGCCGCTGGATCTGGCCGCCTTGGGGCAATTGAATTTTGCCAAGCCCGACTTAAAGAAGTTCCCGGCTTTGGGGCTGGCTTTGGCCGCGGCCAAAGCAGCGGGGAGTTTACCGACGGTGTTAAATGCCGCGGATGAAGAAGCGGTGGATGCTTTTTTGCAGGGAGGTATCACTTTTACGTCGATCTATAAAATCGTTGAAAAAGTCCTCCGACGCCATACAATAGTAAAGTCGCCTTCATTGAAGGATATTTTGGCTGCGGACCAATGGGCGCGTATTGAAGCCCGTGCCATTTTAGAAAGGTTTTAGGTACCTATGTCATTATTAATTTTCATGTTGATCTTAAGTATCCTCATCATGGTGCATGAATGGGGCCATTACATCACCGCCCGTAAATGCGGTGTTAAAGTTGAGCAATTTGCTTTGGGTTTCGGACCTAAACTGTTTGGCTGGGTGCATGACGGCACCGAGTTTTGTTTATGCGCCATTCCTTTAGGCGGCTATGTGAAAATGGCTGGGGATGAACGCAATAATTGCAAAGGGGCCAGCCACGAATTTTTTGCCAAGACCGTGGGCCAGCGTGCCTTGATCGTCTTAATGGGACCGGTGGTCAATTTTATTTTGGCCTATGTGTGTTTTTGGTTTGTGTTTTCTATCGGTTATGTGGACATGGACCTGTCCTCGCAGAAGGTCGCTCCTGTAGTGGGTCAGGTATTGGCTAATTCACCTGCAGCCAAAGCCGGATTGATGGCCGGGGATAAAGTCATTAGCATCGACGGGGTGGCCATCAGCCATTGGCCGCAATTGCAGGACACGGTTTCTTCATCCACCACGCCGTCTTTGACTTTTGTGATCGAGCGCAATGGTCAGCCTATGACCCAGGTCATTACCCCGCAGCAGCAGGAACAGAAAGATATTTTCGGGCGTGAGCATAAGGCCCGGCGTATCGGAGTGGGGCCTATGCCCATCAAGAGCGCGGATGAAATGGTCGTGACCCGTTATGGCTTCTTTGGTTCATTTAAAAAAGCGGGTGAAGAGTTGGTGTCGATATCGGTCAAGACCTACACTGCTCTCTGGGAGATGATGATTGGCGCCCGTTCCCCCAAAGAAGCTATGGGTATTGTGGGGATGTTTTTTGTGATCAAGTTTGCTTTAAGTGTGAGCTTTGCCTTTTTGTTGCATATCGTCGGTGTGATCAGTGCCTCGCTGGCGATTTTTAATTTATTACCCATTATCCCTCTGGATGGCGGTCATCTATTTTTATTGGCCATCGAGAAGCTGCGGGGCAAGGCTTTGTCCGCGAAGGTAGATGCGCTCATCGCCCGTTTTGGTTTTGGCCTGATTTTGACCTTGGCCCTTTTTGTTTTTTATGTGGATTTTGAACGGATAGGACTTCTTGACAAGGTAGCTCAATTTTTTAGCAAAGGATAACCTTATGCCACCACCATCATTTGGAAACAGTGAAGTCCGCTCCCGCATCCATCATTATTTGATTTCGAAGACGAATTTCTTGCAGCTTAAAGACACCATGCAAGAAGAGCAGTTGCGCATGTTCGTCGATGCAGCGATCACCAAGTTGTGCCAGGAAACCCAGGTGCCGGTGAGCATTGAGGAGCGGGGAACGATCATCCGTGAATTGGTGTCTTCCGTCATGAGCTTGGGGCCGCTTCGCCCGTTTGTGGAAGATCCAACCATTAGTGAAATCATGGTCAATGGCGCCAAGTCCATTTATATACAGCGGGACGGCCATATTGAAAAGACCAATGTGGTTTTTCCTGATAACAATACCTTGATGCATACCATACAAAAGATATTGGCTGCCGCAGGTTCCAGCCGCCGCGTCGATGAATCACAGCCGTACGTGGATTTTTCCATGACTGATGGTTCGCGCGTGAATGTTATTTTGCCGCCGTGTTCCCAGCAAGGACCGGTTGTGACCATCCGTAAATTTTCGCGTGATTTGACCACGATCGACGATATGATCGAGCGCCGCACCTTAAATAAACAAATGGCGGCATTTTTGATCGCGGCCATCAAGGCCAAATTAAATATTATTTTTTGCGGGTCTACCGGTTCGGGTAAGACGACGTTGCTTAATGTTCTTTCCCGCCATATCCCGGAGCATGAACGCATCATCACGATTGAAGATACGGCGGAGTTGCGCTTGATGCAGGAGCATGTGGTCAGTTTGCAGTCAAAAGCGTCAAATATTGAAGGCAAGGGTGAAGTCACTATTCGTGATTTATTTGTTAACTCTTTGCGTATGCGTCCGGACCGCATCATCATCGGTGAGGTGCGCGGCCAGGAAATTTTGGATTTGGTGCAATCGATTGCATCCGGTCACGCAGGGTCGCTCGCCATCGTGCACGCGGATTCACCGCAAGAGTGCTTTAACCGCATGATCACCATGATGCTGATGTCCGGTATC
>CAZBJT010000160.1:0-4584 GCA_964492215.1 uncultured Planctomycetales bacterium
TGTCTGCCATAAAGGTTCCTGGCCGATGATATTTCCAATGCACCCGCGCAATTGATGTTGTTTTTGCAGCGTGACAAAAGCACCCTGCACACGCAGCAGGCGTTCATCGCTTACGTTGAATTCAGGGGCTTTGCCGGTCTTGACAAAAGTATCCAATGTGCTGCGGGCCATATTCAATAGTTGCTTTTTCTGAGCGCTGCTCATATCACCGACGGATTGATCATCAGCAAGATCGTCCGAATAAAAGATCACAGATCCATAGCCCACCACCCGCTCCTTATCAGTGGTGACATCGCCGGAATTGGCATGGTTTAAGACCTCGGCGTGTTTAAGCCCGCGGCGCTTGGCATATAACAAAGCCGTAGTCACCGGCACAAAGCCGCACATCTCCATGCTGCCGGACAAGCAGCCGTTAAAAAAACCTTGGGCATCCATAGCCTCAATAGCTTTTAAACTAAGCCCATCCATTTGATTAGCCACATCATAGGTGTGATAATGCGACATGTCGGAACTGATCAACACCAGCACATCATCCCGTTTGCCGATCATTTGGTCCAACGCCGCAGCCAGGGCCTCGCACACTTTAAAGTCCGGCTGACCCATGAGAATGGGTACGATCTTCACATCCGCAAATGTCTTTTGGATAAAAGGCAGCTCCACCTCCAAGGCGTGTTCCCGTTCAAAAACCTGGGGTAAAAATTGGAATCGAGGGTCTTTCGCAAGCAAGGCTTTGCTAAAATCCTGGTCCACCTCGACGGTGCCTAAAGGTGTTTTAAAGCCGCCCTGCGGCCATACGGAAATACCTGCGAAGGGGAAAAAATGGCTGGGCGCTATCACCACAATCGTCTTGTAATGATTGCGGGCCAAGGCCTTGAATGTGTGGGCGGCCACCGCACCGGAATACGCATAACCCGCATGCGGGGCAATGGCAAGTTCAACCTTATGATTCAGCGGAACTTGCCCGGCTATTTGTTTAAGGTGGTCAATATGGGCGGATAATTCCTGCGGGTCGGCGCTGTAAAAAGCCCCGGCGACATTTGGTTCTTTGACTGTAGGATCCGGTGCCGCTTGCGTCGTTCCGGCCAGGCAAACAGCCATGAGGACACAACATAAAACCTTTATCATTTGTCAAAATACCTGTCCAGGCTCAAGGCTTTGACCCGTACGCAATTACGTAAGAGCCAAAAGCTCAATAGGAAAAAAGCGCTGTCGAACACAATGATCGCCTGCAAAGGAAAATGGATCAATTCACCGAAACAGCCGCAATTGTCCAACGGTAATCGACGAATCAGGGCTTGGCCCACGACGGTGATAAATGCAGCGAACATGATCAAGGCGGATTTAAGGGATGCCTCGCACCAAAGCCCCAGCATCAAAAAAAGGCCGGTGAACAACTCGAGCCATGGGAAAAAGACGGCTGCGCCTTGTGCCGCCCATTCCGGCAGGAAATCATAACCTTGGATAACGTACAGAAAATTCTGATAAGGGCTGAGTATTTTGCCTGCCCCCGACGCAAAAAAGATAGCACCGATCAAGACGCGTAATAAGACGACCATATCAATGACCTTTAGGGAAATACGTATCTAATTCGTCAAGCAATGATTTGGTGCCCACCACCATTTTGCCGTTGATAAAATACGACGGGGTCGATTGCACCCCCATGCTTTGGCCCAATGATTTCTCATCATTAATAGCTTTATTGGCATCCTCAGAGGCGACACAGGCCTGCAAGACTGTCATGTCTGCACCCACGGCCCGGGCCATGTCCAAGAACACCGGGTCGGCACTCAATAACTGACTCCACTGGCCTTGCTGGGGCATCATCAGCTCATGCAAAGGCCAAAACTTGCCCTGGCGCGCCGCGCATTCACTGTATAAAGCCGCAGGCATGGCGTGATGGTGCATGCCGGTCAATGGGAAATATTTGACCTGCAAATAAATGTCCTGCGGGTGCTGCTCCATATTTTCTTTGAGCAGCTTTGATCCGTAGGCACAGGCCGGGCATTCAAAATCGATAAACTCGACGATCTTGACTTTGGCATTAGGATTGCCTTTCGCACGGGCCATGACCGGATCTGCAGGTACATACGGTGCCGGTTTAAGGCAGCGCAAGGCCGCCATCAATGCGAGCCCGCCTAAGACCACCAACCATGTTAATTTCTTTTTAGTAAGCACAAGCTCCCCCTACCTTTTGCTGCGATGAGTTAATTCAAGTATTTTGTGACTCAACGGCGCATTTACGGCGCGTGCGCGCAAACGCCATTGCCAATTATTTACTTTTGTCGCCGGCGTATTCATGCGGGCCTCCTGGCCTAAGCCCAGCACATCGGGCATGGGCACGATCACTATTTGGGCATTGGATTTAAGCAAGGCCTTGATCATCACCCAATGAATATCCTTGGCATTAAGTTTTTTGCCCAGGATATGGGCCGCATTCATGCGCTCATGGTGCTTGGCTTCATGACGCCACCAGCCTTGCACGGTATTATTGTCGTGCGTGCCGGTATAAGCCACACAATGCACCGGGTAATTGGCCGGCACATACGGGTTGGTCTTGGGATCTCCGCCAAAAGCGAACAATAAAACCCGCATCCCGGGGAATTTAAATTTCTTCATCAAATCAATCACATCAGGGGTGATCTCTCCCAAATCCTCGGCGATAAGCGGCAGCGGCGTAAAACGCTTGGCCAATGCATTGAAAAAATGGTCCCCCGGTCCTTTGACCCAACGGCCGAACACCGCGAGGCGCTCATGGGCCGGGATCTGCCAGAATGAAAGAAAGCCGCGGAAATGATCGATGCGTAACTGATCGAATAAGCTTAAATTATGCGCAATGCGCTTGACCCACCAGGAATATTTAGACTTCTTTAAATTCGCCCAGTCATAAACAGGGTTGCCCCAGCGCTGGCCGGTCTTGGAAAAATAATCCGGCGGACAACCGCTGACAAATTTCAAATGCCCCTGGCCATCTAACTTAAAAAATGACGGGTGGCACCACACATCGACGCTGTCATAATCCACATAAATCGGTATGTCACCGATGATTTGCACACCGTGGGCATTGGCATAGGCTTTGAGCTTCTGCCATTGACGGGAAAATAAATATTGGATGAATTTAACTTCATCGACGGCATCGGCATGGTCTTTAGCAAACCGTTCTAACGCCTGACGGTCGCGGCTTTTTAAAGGCTTGGGCCATTCATTCCAGCAGCGGCCTTTTAATTCCTGCTTGATCACCGTAAAGAGGGCAAAATCCTGCAGCCAGTCGTGATTAGCCTCGATGAACTCAATGTAATCCGGGGCAGGTTTGGCTTTTTTAAATTGCTTAAACGCGGTGTGGAATAATTCTTCCTTAAACGGGATGACCTTGGCATAGTCGACTTTATCAGCGCCAAATGCCGGGGCCTTTTCCAAATCATGAGAACGGCAGAATCCCTCGGCAACCATCATCACGGGACTGATAAATAATGCGTTACCGGCAAACGCAGAAAAGCAGCTATAGGGCGAATGGCCGTTAATACCGTCGGTAGGATTCAATGGCAATATCTGCCAGTAACGCTGCCCTGCATTTTTTAAGAAATCCACAAAAGCATAGGCAAACGGGCCTAAATCGCCAATCCCATAGGGCGAAGGCAGTGAAGAAATATGCAATAAAATACCGCTGCTGCGTTTATTCATAATTAAGGATGCAAGGCGTGTGAGGAAGTGACGGCCATCCGCACTTGCAAGATATCGCCTAAGCGATCAAAGAGTTTGACCCAACGGGCTGCCAATTCATCGCCGGAAGCCTGCGCGGAAATGTCCGCGTAAATGCGCCGGCCCATGGCAAAATAAATATTCTGTACTTTCCACAGGTCTAAGTCCATGCTCAATTGGCTCAATAGTTCCAGGATGGTGATGATATTTTCCATCAGCACAATGTCATCGGGATGCTCGGAAAGCCGCGTCATCAGGGCACTGATGCGGGTCGAGGCCACAAAACCAAAATTGGCCTGGTCGCGTTTAAACGACCAGCGCTTCATTTCATCAATGAGCTTCCTGAAACGCTCAATGTCGAGATTATCACTTTCCAATAGATCACAAATGTCGCGGTTGAGCACAAATTCAACCACCGTCATGAGCATGCGCGGCAAAGGCAGGCGGTTCTCGTTCTTGATTTGCATCAAGGGATAATGATGGTCGTAGATCTGGCGGAAAGACGTTTCAATGTCCTCCATGGTCGAGGACAAAACCTGATTGAGTATTTTCTGCTGCTCCTGCTTAAATAAATGCCAAAGCGAATAATTACGCGCGCCGAAATAATAATTGACCAAACCGATGACTTCCGGCACATTGCTTTCTAAAAAAGCACCGCTGATACGACGGCGCATGTCCTCGTATTCCTCGGCCTTGAAATAATCGACCCCGCCGATCAAATTATGGTCGCCTAAATGCACCACCACAAAATGGATATTGGCACGCTCGCGGGTGATGTCGGAACGCACCGAGGCGCGGCCCATGGCCAGGCGCAGGCGGCCCGCCTCTTTCAAATCATACTGTTCACTATTGACGGTATAGCAATACATTTTGGCTTTGGCCGGGTAT
>CAZBJT010000161.1:0-4567 GCA_964492215.1 uncultured Planctomycetales bacterium
TTGAAGACCAAAAAGAACGCGTGGCCCGTCACCTGGCCTTTGTTTCCGATGGTATTAAGGCAGGCGTTGACATTATCAATCACGGCACCATCTTAGCTCCTCCCGGCACAATCATTACCAAAAACCCTAAGCGATTTAAAGGTGAAGGCCTGGCAGGTCAGTCTCTTGTATTTAGCGAGAACATTAGGGTAGTCGAAGAGTTATTACGCAAGGTAGCTGCCCAGGGCATGCAGATTTACACATGCCCCACCGCCAATACCGATTCAATGAGTATCGCCCGTTACCGTGGCCATCCATTCCATGAGTGGATTGCCCGCGGCCTGGATGCCTCCATTCACATCGATGATTTTTATTGGGGTAATGTAAGGACCACATTGTCCCACGACATCACCAAAATGATGCTCGCCGCTCCAGTGGACACCAACGGAGACCTGTATACACCGGCCTTGGCCCAACAGTTATCCAGGCCGCAAACGCTTACCCAGTCCGTCGGCTATTCCGGCACCCACACCCGCCAGGAGTTAGAAGCGCAAATTGAAGAAAAGCGCCAAAAGGGCCAGGTCATTGATAATGAAACAATGCAAGAGGGTTTGGAGGAGAACCGTCGAGAAAGCGCATGGTTTGCCGATTTATTACCGAAACGTTTCAATAAACCTTTACCTGAAGTGAACAGCATTGCGGTGGTGCTTAGTTGGGAAGAGGCCTTATTAAGCCAGGGCGTGTTATATATCGGAGACCGGTTAATGTGGCGTGTGGCTTCCGATGAGATTTATATCCACGAAATCGTGGAAGTCATGGCCAATGACAATCATCGCTGGGCAGTTTTGTATGAGAGGGAATATGCCGATAGAAAGAACAACAATGAGCAGCAGTTAGCAGCCAACTCCCGCCAATTGGTGCCTGGCGCATCACGTATTTTGGTGGTGCACAGTGATGCAGAAACATTGTACATTTTCACTACTGTTTTAAAGGGGATCCCGGGCGTTATTACAGTCGACCAGGCCGATAGCATGACCAAAGGCCAGCAAATGCTGGCGGCTGCTAAAGACAATCCCTATGACATGGTTTTTGTTCGTGGACGCATGACGGAAGGTAATGGGCTGGAGGTTTTTGAAGACTTGCGCAGCGGCCGCCTGGGCCATCCCTTGACATGGTTTGTATTAGTGTCGGGTGGTGATTATTACATACAAGCCGGCCGGCAAGTCGGTGTTTTAGACCCGAGATTCATGGTGTTTCCTGCACCATTCCCTTTAAGCAAACTCGTATCTTTAGTTGGGCACAGTATGGCTTCTGAAAAACCGTTAGAAGTAAAAAGACCGGCACCGGTTGAAGCCATCGAGCCAGCGCAGGAAGAAAAAGTAACAGATTCTTCCCCCATGGATTTAGTTAGAGCAGTAGTTCCCTCACCACAATCGGAAGCGCCGCAAGCGTCATTGACGGATGAAGAAAATGATTTGGCCTTACGCCTGGCCGCAGCCCCTATATTTGAAAAGACGTATAGGGAACAGCGTTTAGTCATGCACCCGCAAACAGTGGATACATTAAAGCTTTGGCAGGAGGGTATACTCACACGCGGCCAGCCTTATTTAGCCGATGTGGGAATGTCGGATGACCTCAAAGAAGAAATCATTGCCTTGATGGCCGCCGGGGAGGGGCGTGTGCGTAGCGTGTTCCAACGGGCTCTATATATCAGGGAAATGGCAGACCAGCTTTACTTAAATGATATGGTCTTCATGGTCACCCAAACTTGGTTGTCTTTGGAGGAAGAATTAGCCGGCCGCGATTTCACCGCAGTTAATCTGGGCATGCTGCTTGCTGCTATATTGAAAGCACAACAAAAGATACATGAAACATTCGCCTTCCAGCATGTGCCCGGCGGCATTGAAGACGCCATGCCTTTGGGACGTCAGCCCCTGGCGCAAGATCTGCAAAAAAGGATCATCCGTTTCGTGGTCACTCAATTAGTCAAAGGCGGCATTAGGCAAGACGGTCAATTATCGCTTACTGCCGAAGATGAGGATATAGCGGTGAGCTATATTGAAAAGTGGCTTGGCACATTACGTTTTTATGCGGCTATCGCCGGGGCCACAACGCCGCAGAAGAATTTTGTTTTGCAGATGCAATCATGGCAGCGTGATCATGCCAGATTAGGTGAAGTTTTATCTCGATTGTTGGAATCATATGGGGCAGATACACTGGCCATGCTGCCCGGCATGTACGCGCATTTACGTACCGCCCAAGAGCAAGGCTGGTTAAAGCAATTCGTTTACGACGCTGCCAAAATTGAAACCCTCATCATGATTCATTTTGGCCCGCAATTCTTGTTTGATCTGCACAATCGCCTTAAGATCAACCCCAAGACATTATTGCCGCAAGCCATGACATGCCCGGAGCAATGGGAATTATATCAATTGATCCAAACCTTCATGGATGTATACCACGCCCATGGTTTTGATGAAGCGGTGAGGGTTCACGCCGAGCATAATATGAGCGTCTTTGAAGGCAGAATATCACCGGTGCTAGGTCGCAGGTCGTCCGTGCCGGCCATCGCTTTCCCCGACGGGTTAAAACATCCCGCTGCTGTCAGCTTTGGTATTCTTAGCAATAAAGATTTATTCGTCCGCCGTTTGTCACAAGCCCATATTTTGATACCGGATTTTAATGATGCCAGCGGTATTGAAACCCTTGAAAACGGCACGTTCCAGAATTTATTCTTTGAAGCCATCCTTAAAGGTTTTGCCGGGCCCTATGGCCAGGTGCATCGGGACATTCAAGAACTCGAGAAGCGCCGCGCCCAGCAGATGGCTGCTGTAAAACGGTTACTTTCCTTGCAGCAAGACCCAACCAATTTGCCGGGCCAATTATATACCCAATATTTGATGTATAGCTTGGCCATTGAGCAGGAAGCCATGGCTGGTGTCGACGATCAGATCACGGCCAAACGCCAGGAAAAAGAAAACATATTAAGCAAGGCCCGCGCCCAGGGGTTTGTGGATATTTTAGCCCCTGGCATCGTACCTTTATTAAGCCGCAAGGTCACGGTCTGCGTCGACAATGCGCAACAAGCCCAAACCGTACAAGACCTTATACGTTTCTTTTTCACTGCAGGCCGCACCTATGTGGATGTGCTTAACCGCACCATCAATGGCCTTGCGTATAACAATGGCAATGCTGCCTTAAACCAGAAAATCATTGATGAATTTGAGCGGCAACGGTCATTCGTTTTCAAAGGTGCATTCTTCCATGCCGCTACCGAAGAAGAGCGCATGAAACGTTTAAGCGAACTCATTGATATACGCATTTTAGATGAACAAACCCCCGTGACGGTGCAATTAAGCGAGAGCGCACCAGCCTTGACACTCCGTCGCCGTGGCGATGTTTATGAATTTACCGAAGGCGCCCAGGTTTCACAAATTGCCACTGCCGAGATCCAAGCTGAGAAAGAACGCCGCATCGAATTATGGGATAAAAGGGATGTCGCAAAGGTAAAGCAAATGAGGGAAGATTCCCTCAATGGCATTCCCTTAATCAAAGCCGCTGGTACCGGCGACCCCTCACCGTTTAGCGGTCGTCAGGATTACACCAACTTCTTAATCGCATACAATGGCCGCTTCATTTTGGTTGATCCTTCAGCCCGCACCATACGCAGCCTGCAGCATTATGGATTAATGCCGCATGTGTCACTGATTTATATTTCTCATATCCACGGTGATCATTTTGGCGGCATGGTGCATTTGGTGTATGACCATTTGCAAGGCAAGTCAACTTTAGGCAGCAATGTCCAATTGGTGGCCTCCCGCATCGTGCATGAACAAATGCAGGGACACTTAGGCACCATGACAGCAGCATTGCGCGAAATCAACAAGGTGGGCGACATGCCGTCGGTATTTGCCCGGATGTTCCAAACATTGATCCCCACAGATATACAAGAAGACAAAGAAATATTCACCTTAAACTCAACATTACAAGGCCTCGTCTTGACCGTCAAACGCACCTTTGGTCATCCGTTGCCCACATTCGGTTTCCGTTTACAGACCCCTCAAGGGACCATGTCCTATTTGGTTGATTCAACCATGCCCCCTAAAGAAATCGACATACCGGATTCATCTGACCCGACTAAGAGTATCAAAATACGCAATCCCCGTTATGACGAGCATGTGCGCTTCTTTAGCGAAGGGGTTGATTTATTGATCGCTGAGAACGGCGTGCCTGGTGTGCACATCACCCCTGAACAATTAGTGGAAGCTTTCCCTGAATTAGTCGCATTAGGCGCTGTATTTACCGTGCATGCGGCTGGTGCACAGAACCAAATAGGCTTGCAGCGCTTAGAAACATACCGTGTCTTGCCTATTCAATCACGCAGCAAACGTAAGCAGGAAATAAGCCGGATAGAAAGCCTGTTGACAGCGACGGGTGCTGTGAAGAACCTTTGGCGTTTAAATCCGCAAATGACCG
The DNA here is from genome assembly GCA_964492215.1 of uncultured Planctomycetales bacterium. Classification (GTDB taxonomy): domain Bacteria; phylum Omnitrophota; class Gorgyraeia; order Zapsychrales; family Fredricksoniimonadaceae; genus CAYNTZ01. The sequence goes on from CAZBJT010000161.1 coordinate 4,456, forward strand.
CCCAAATGGCCCGCGTGGCCCGCTTGGTCGGAGAAAAGAACAAAGCCCAGGCCGTCTTTAATGAAGGCCAAAGCGTCGACGATGACCCCGGCGTGTATTTGATCGGTGAAGG
>CAZBJT010000162.1:0-758 GCA_964492215.1 uncultured Planctomycetales bacterium
AAAAAATTTGGACATATTGTAGATTGAGATTAAGGGGACACGTAGCGAGTACATGTCCCCTTAATCTCCTCAAATCTAATTCGGGTTCACTGCCGGATATGTGACTTTTTGCATTTTGCCTTCGCCTAAATCAATCGTGACATAACGTTTGAGTATGTCGATGTTAATGACTTTGCCTTTTTCGCCTTCAGGGGTCGTGACCTTAGCACCCATCTTAGGAAGCGTGCGGGAGAACTCACGGTAAACTTGATATTCATAGGCCATGCAGCATTTTACCCGGCCGCACACACCAGAAATTTTCTGCGGGTTAAGCGGCAAACCCTGGTCTTTGGCCATCTTGATTGAAAGCGGATGAAAATCTTTCATGTAAGACGAGCAACACAGCTCACGGCCGCATACACCGATACCACCGACGATCTTGGCTTTATCGCGCACACCGATTTGTTTAAGCTCAATGCGCACCCGGAACATCTTGGCTAAATCTTTGACCAACCCGCGAAAATCCACCCGGCCTTCGGAGGTAAAAAACACCAAGAGCTTGGCACTGTCGAATGAATATTCCGCCTGCACCAATTGCATATCAAGCTTGGCTTCGGCAATCTTGCGTTGGCAGCTGGTCAGCGCATCCTTGGCCTTGATTTGGTTATTGACGACCTGACGTAAATCACCATCGGAGGCCGTGCGCATGATCTTGCCGGCCGCTGCCTCCACTTTACCCGTGCAGGCCTTGTCCGGATCGGAAACCACTTTGCCGTATT
>CAZBJT010000162.1:768-4531 GCA_964492215.1 uncultured Planctomycetales bacterium
GGAACTCTTTTCCACATCCAAGACCACAATATCATCACGCTTGATGGCGACATTATTGGCATCGACCCATATCACCGGGCGCCACTCGCCTAACTTGACTTGTACGATTTGTCCCATATTAACTGCCCATCCGTTCTTTTAATAAGGTCAACGACATTTTAATGTTCAAATTGTCGTCGATCAGTTTTCTTGATTTAATCACTTGTTCAATGATACCGGCCAAATCCGCCATCGGCTTTGCCGCAAACCGCTGCAAATCATCCATCCTGTCCTGGTGTATCACATGCGCCTGCCCTAAACCGCTTTTGATCAACACGGCATCGCGGAGAAAACTTAACAGCACATTAAGCGCTTGAATGGCTGACGGTTTATCCTGGGCCAATCCTTTTAGAAAATCATCAATACGCCCGGGGGAAAACATTTGATCCAATACCCGGTTCTTCATCGTAATAATACCCGCTTGTGCCAACTTACGCGCCTTACCTAAACACCCATCGGCATAGACAGCCAAGAAGGCGGCCATCTTCGTATCCACCCCTTCTTGCGCCAATACCTGGGCGATGCGATTGACTGACACGGGGAAAAACTGCACCATATGGCAGCGTGACTTGATCGTATCCAAATTAGCTTCAGGGACAGCAGTGGTCAATATCATAAGTGTATTACGGCTGGGCTCTTCCAATGTTTTTAACAAAGCATTGGCTGCCTCCAATGTCATGGTTTCCACGTTACGGATGATGAATACTTTAGTCTTAGCTTCATATGCTTTTAGCTGCACGCGGCTTAATAAAAAACGAATGTCCTCAATTTTAATGCTCTCACCGTCGTCATTGCCTAAAACATGCACGTCGGGGTGATTGCCGCTGACAACTTTCATGCAAGGGCCGCATTGCCCACAAGGGCCTTTGGTGGGATCCTCACAATTAACCAACTGGGCTAAAGCCAATGCCGTCTGAGTTTTACCGGCATCAGCCGGGCCCACAAAAAGATAAGCATGCGCCAGGCGATTACCCGCTTGCAAACGCACAAAACGATCCATGACCACACCATTAACTTGGGCTGTTACGATCATAAAATGACATCCAATGCCGCTTTGACACGTTTAAATATTTCTTCCTTAGGCGCATCCACAGTAATGACTTTGACCCGCTTAGGCTCTTCGGCCGCTAAAGCCAAATACCCTTGGCGCACCCGGGCATGATATTCCAGGGAACGCAATTCAATGCGGTCTTTATCGGCATTGGTGCGTGACAGCCCTTTGCCGGTATCAATATCAAACAATAAAGTCAAATCCGGCGTGATGCCCTGTGTTGCAAACTTACCCAAACTCTTGATTACTTTCACATCAATGCCATTGCCATAACCTTGATACGCAATGGTGGAATCTAAAAAGCGATCACAGATGACGATCTTCCCCGACGCCAAGGCTGGTTCCAGCACTTCCTTCACCATCTGAGCGCGGGCGGCCATATACAGCAATGTCTCGCATTCATCACCCATGCCGGTATTTTTCACATCCAGCAATAGGGCGCGTATGGCTTCGGCGATCTTGACCCCGCCCGGTTCACGCAATAGCATGACAGGCATTTTCTTTTGCTTTAAATAATCAACCACCAAAGCTGCCTGGGTTGATTTACCGGAGCCTTCCGAGCCTTCCAATGTAATAAATTTACCCTTCACCTGCATCACCTATTTTATGTGCCAGCTGTTGTCGTGGCCTGGCGGCGTTCAATTTGTCCTTTGATGGAATTAAAGATCATGCCGTTATTGATCCCTTCATTCCAGCCTAATTCGCGGGCCCGGCGTTCACCATTGACCTCTTGCACCATGTCCCAATGATTATGTGTGATCTTGATTTCAGTCGTTCCGTCATTGATCTTATCGACTAAGACAGATATATCCATCACCAATTTGATCTTGCATGATTTAATGCTCTCATCCAGGGGGCTGATCGACCACAAATCCAAATACGCCGGCTGGCCGCCATCTTCCTCAAGCACCGCACTGATCAAACCGGAATCTTTATCAGAAGCACGGATGCTAAAACGATTATCCACCAGGGCGCGTACGGTTGCCCGGAAGGCATCATCATAATTGGCCGCAAATTGTCTATCGCTGATCGTGGCTTGAGTCATGGCTTCATTTATGGCTGCAGCCTGGGCCGCACGCTGCTCAGGCGTACCATAAAAGAAATTCTGCAGAGACGCACAACCACTTAATCCCATCAATAAAACAATCAAAATAATCCTGCTCATATATCTCCTGTTTAAAGCCAGCGCCAGGTTTGACCCGTCTTACCATCCTCGACAGCCAGGCCTTTTTCTTTTAACAAAGCGCGCAGCTCGTCGGATTTCTTAAAATCCTTAGACTTACGGGCCGCGATGCGCTCATCTAATAATGCTTTAAGGTCCGGGGTAAGGTCTTTGTTTTTTTCTTTTAAGAACAGACCGAAAATATTACGCCCAATGCTCTCTAAGGTATCCACCGCGTGATAAATTACACCTAAATAAGAACTGTCATCGGTATTTTGATCAATGAACGTATTGGTGTCATTGATTAAATTAAATAGCGCTGCCAATGCTTTGGGCGTATTAAAATCATCGTCCATGGCCGCGATAAATTCATGTTTGTATTTGGTGATAAAACCAGCCTGCACACCTTCGATGTCTTTGCGTTCCAATAAAGCTGCGGCCCGGTAGAACAAAACATCGAACTTCTCCAGGGCTTTGCGGGCCTCGAGCATCTTGCCTTCGCTATAATCAATGGCACTCGTATAATGCGAGAACAAAAAGAACATCTTTACTTCATCGACGGTATATTTAGCCAAAATGTCTTTGATGGTGATGAAATTACCCGACGACTTTGACATTTTCTGGCCATTGATGGTCAAGAGCCCATGATGGATCCAGTAATTGGCGAATGTCTTGCCGGTCAATGCCTCTGACTGGGCTATTTCATTTTCATGATGGGGAAAAATAAGGTCGCGGCCACCGGCGTGAATGTCCAATGTCTGTGTATGCAAATGCTTCATGCTCATGCATGAGCATTCAATGTGCCAGCCCGGACGGCCTTGGCCCCATGGGGAATCCCAGTGCGGCTCATTGGGCTTGGCCCCTTTCCACAAGGCAAAATCCAAGGGGTCTTTTTTATCGGAATCTTTCTCGATGCGCACCGCTTCCATCATCTTGTCGATGCTCTGACCGGAAAGCTTGCCGTAGGTATTAAAAGCACGGACATTGAAATACACATCACTCTTGACCGCATAGGCAAAACCTTTGTCAATCAACCCTTGGATGTGAGCTATCATCTCCGGAATATTATCCGTGGCTTTAGGCTCAACATCGCCGGGCATAACACCCAAAGCTTTCATGTCCTCGTAATACAGCCGGATCTGCTCTTCACTGACATCATGAGCCGTACGTTTGGTCTCATTGGCCTTGACGATGATCTTGTCATCCACGTCAGTGATATTACGCACGAAATGCACGTCATAGCCCCGGAATTTCAAATAGCGGCGTATCACATCAAAGACATACAAACTGCGGCCATGCCCGATGTGGCATTGGTCATAGACAGTAACACCACAGGTGTACATCTTCACCACCGGCGGATTGATCGGCACAAATTCTTCTTTTTTCTTGGTTAATGAATTATATATCTGCATAGTCGTTTTACTTAATTCCAGACACCTAACATAATTGAATTATTAAACAATTAAAATACCCTAGGTGTCTGGAAATATACCCTTCTATATCATGTAATT
>CAZBJT010000163.1:0-4526 GCA_964492215.1 uncultured Planctomycetales bacterium
CGCAAACAACATCACTTAACTCTTTTTTATCTACTATCCTCTAATAATGAACACAGTTAATGTCTTTGAGCGATGTATCGATTTTAGGCAAAGCAGCTTATCCGAATGAGGGGATCGGTTGACTTTTCTGTCAACCGATGCCGAGGCCTGTCTGAGATTGGTTTTTCAGAGAAAAACCAATCGAGTTGCCGAGGCACCGAATGAGGATAAGACCTTTGCCGGCTCTTCCATCGCTTTCACCCTAGTAAGAGCAAAATCGATTCTGAGCGAAAAGACATTAAATGGGTTCATGACCCCTAGCAAATAATTAGGGTTACGGTGGGTGGCTCGGAATTAATTAAATTACTCTAGGTGTCTGGAATTATTTATAGGGTTAGGGAGAAGTTTTTTTCGCCTACTAGGGTTTTTACTTCTTCGACTAGGACCTCTGAGGGGGTGACGAAGAGGTCTTGGCCTACTAGGATTTGGACGCTTTTGTAGTTTTGAGTATCTAATTGCAGGTAGACAGGGACTTTGCCGGGGAAACGGGCGAGTTTTATTTTTAATTTCTCGAGACCCGCTTGCCCTACATTGCACAGGTCAATGTGCACGGATTTGATTAGATCGTAGACTTCGTCAATGCCGGCCATTTCATTGGCGACGATCTTGGGGAAACCGTCGCGGAAAGAGACTTTGCCTTTGACCACAACGACGGCCCCTTCTTTTAAATAAGACGCCACCTGCGTATAACTGGACGGGAACACCACCACTTCCATTTCACCATCGATATCTTCCAGGCCCACAATCGCCATGCGCTCATTTGTTTTTTTAGTGGTGGTCAGTTTTACATCTGTGACTAAACCGATCATGCGTAAGTCCTGACCGTCCCTCGCATTTTTAATGGAGGCCGTGGTAAAATCGGCGAATTTATCAATTTCAGTTCTGTAACGGTCCAATGGATGACCGCTTAGATAAAAACCTAATAAAGCTTTTTCATTAGTTAGGAGTTGCGCTTGCGGCCATTCCGGGATGTCGGGTAATGTTTCATCATTCTTACCGAAACCATTGTTGGATGTATCCATGGTAAAAAATGAAAACTGGCCTATCTCCTGCTCTTTTTGGGCTTTGGTGCCCGACTCAGAAGCCCGCTCAACTATGGCCATTAATTGCGAGCGGCGCGAACCTAAGCTGTCAAACGCACCACTCTTAACTAAACTTTCTAATACTTTACGGTTATTCAAACGCATATCTACCCGACGGCAGAAATCAAAAACGGATTTAAATACCCCGCCGGCTTTACGCTCGGCTACAATTGATTCAATCGCACCTGCCCCGATATTCTTGACGGCCAATAAACCATAACGGATGGTTTGATCGTCAGCCACGGTAAATTGGGCGAAACTGCTATTGGCATCCGGCGGCAGGATTTTAATACCCATGGCGCCGCTTTCCTTCACATACTCAACCACCTTCTCGGTGTTATCACGTTCCGAGGTCAACAATGCGGCCATGAACTCAACCGGGTAATTGGATTTTAAATAAGCGGTGCGGTACGTGATCAAGGCATACGCGGCGGAATGGCTGCGGTTAAAACCATAGCCGGCAAAATAATCGATCAAGTCGAACAAACGGTTGGCTTCCGCCTCATTAATCTTGCTCACCACCGCACAACCCTCGACAAAGAAAGACCGCATTTTCTGCATTTCCGCCGGGATCTTCTTACCCATGGCCTTGCGCAAATCATCAGCCTGGGTCATGTTAAAACCAGCCAGCACCGAGGAGATCTGCATGACCTGCTCTTGGTAAACAATGATGCCGTAGGTGGCCTTTAAGGCTTCTTCCAATTTAGGGTGCGGGTAGGTGACATCTTTTTCTTTGCGTTTGCGCTTGGTAAAATCCTCCAACATCCCCGACCCCATGGGGCCCGGGCGATACAAAGCCAAAATAGCGATCAAATCTTCAAATTCAGACGGACGCATTTTCTTGAGCAAATCGCGCATCCCGCCACTTTCAAGCTGGAACACCCCCATAGCTAAAGCGCGTCCCAACATCTCATAGGTTTGCTTATCATCCAGCGGCAAATCATCGATATTGATATCAATACCCCGACGCTGTTTAATTAATTTAAGCGCATCGGTGATGACCGTTAAAGTACGTAAGCCTAAGAAATCCATCTTAAGCAAACCGATTTTTGAAATGCCGTCCATGTCATAGGCGGTGGTGATCTGGCCGTCCGTGCTCTTAAACAGAGGTACATATTCAGTCAATGGCTTATCCGAGATCACAACACCGGCGGCATGAATGGATGCGTGGCGGTTTAACCCTTCCAACACTTGGGCGGTTTCAAGCAATTGCCTGCCAGTGCGGTCAAGCTCCATGACTTCACGCAATTGCGGTTCCACATTTAAGGCCTGCTCGATGGTGATGCCGATCTCATTGGGGATCAACTTGGCGATGCGGTCGACATCAATATACGGCATGGCCATGGCCCGGCCCACGTCGCGTACGGCGGCTTTAGCTTGCATGGAACCGAATGTAATGATCTGGGCCACATTATCAACGCCATATTTACGCGTCACATAATCGATCACCTCTCCCCGGCGCTCATAACAAAAGTCGATGTCGATATCCGGCATGCTTTTGCGCCCGGGATTAAGGAAACGTTCAAAGAGCAAACCGTATTTGATGGGATCTAAATCCGTTATCGCCAGTAAATAGCTCACCAAACTCCCGGCGGCAGAACCACGGCCTGGCCCCACCGGCACACCGATCGACTTGGCATACTTAATAAAATCCCAAACCACCAAAAAGTAACTGACAAAGCCCATGCTTTCGATGGTCTTTAACTCATGCTCCAGGCGCTTGCGCAATTCCTCATTAATGCCGGCGGGGTAACGCTGTTTAAGACCAAGCTCGCATAATTCATGTAAATACGCTTCCGGGGTTTTACCGTCAGGCACATCGTAGCGAGGCAAATGGTATTGGTCGAAATCGATCTTTAAATCGCATTTCTCAGCAATGGCGAGGGTGTTCTGCAGCGCCTCGGGCTTAAAAGCGAACGTTGACTTCATGGCCTCGGCGTCTTTAAAATAAAATTGATCGCAGCCAAAACGCATGCGGTTAGGGTCATTGAGCGTCGTTTGTGTTTGGATGCACAGCAGCGTCTCATGCGCGATGCTCTGCCCCTGCTCGATATAATGCACATCATTACTGGCCACGACGGGTAAATTAAGCCTCTGGGCGATCTTTAAGAGGTCTTCATTGACCTTTTTTTGCTCTATCAAGCCATGATCCATCAATTCAATATAGAAATTACCTGCCGGAAAAATTTGGCGATATTCATCCGCAGCTTTAACCGCCGCCTCGAAATTACCGCGCAATAAATGCCCGCTTACCTCGCCTTTTAAACAGCCGGATGTGCCGATCAAACCCTTAGCATGACGGGCCAGGATCTCTTTATCCATGCGCGGCTTATAATAAAAACCTTCCAAATACGCGGCAGACACCAGCTTCATTAAATTGGCATAGCCTTCATTATTTTGTGCCAGCAAGGTCAAATGGCAAATGCTTTTCTGATCGCCGCTTTTCTCCAGACGGCTCAACGGCGTAATATAGGCTTCGCAACCGATCAACGGTTTGATATTATTTTTCTTACAGGCTTGATAAAAATGGATAGCACCGAACATATTGCCATGGTCGGTCATGCCTAAGGCAGGCATATTCAAAGAGGCGGCCTTCTTGACTAAAGCGTCGACGCGGCACGCACCGTCAAGCAAGGAGTATTGTGTGTGGACGTGAAGATGGATAAATTCGGAACTCAATTATCTTTCCTACCCTTTTTCTTTGAAGATTTCTTCATGTTCGCCTTTGACTCGATCATTTTGGCTGTCTTATCAAAATCACTTTCCAACGCATCGTGAACTTTAATCTGTTTCTGATTATATTGATCATAATGTTTCTCCGCTCGCTCAACGGCCAACTCATGAGAAATGGCTCCCGCATGGGTGAGTATATCCCTCTCATTAAGTGATAAAAAACCATCGAGTTTCTTAATCCAATCCTTCATGTGCATAGAAACTCGGCGCATAGCCTGGCCTTCGGCGAAAATCAAATATTGCTCTACGAGATTATTAAGAGCTAAAAGTTCATTTTCATTCAAATAGTTTTTAGCAACCGCAACATCCTGCTTACGGATTTTAGCACCGCGCCAGCTGGTTAAACCCATGTTTGGCTTGGCGCTATCAGCGCGATCACTAATAATTTCAGCGGCTGTCTTACCGGTAATGGCCCAATGCATCTTATTCTGCACAGTTTTAAAGAAGGTAATGCTGATATCCAATGTAGGATCATAATCCACGCTTGTGGCATAAATGTCGGTAATTTTTTGATAAAACCGGCGTTCCGAGGTGCGAATGTCCTGAATACGCCGGACAACTTCATCAAAGTAATCAAAAGGCTGATCCGGATTCTTAAGCCGTTCATCGTCAAGCACAAAACCTTTAACAATATATTCCCGCAGATGCTGGGTGGCCCACTGGCGAAAACGA
>CAZBJT010000164.1:0-4483 GCA_964492215.1 uncultured Planctomycetales bacterium
GCCGCCGATAACGGGGCCTGGGAAAAAAGCCTTTTTGATAAAGCCTTGTCCGTCAATCAGTTTAAAGCCGGCAATATCTATGGCATTAAGCCCGGTACCTATGGCGTGCCGATTGATGTGACCAATATGCAAATGATTTACAATAAGAAATTATTGGCCAAGGCCGGCATTGCTAACCCCCCTAAAACGTATGATGAATTCATTAAAGATGTGGAAGCGTTAAAGCGGGTGGGTATTACACCCTTTGTGTCCGGCTGGGGTGAATTATGGCTGGCTGATTGTTTTGCTTCCAATTATGCCTTCAATATATTAGGGGAAGATAAGATCATGGCCACCTATCGCGGGGAAGTGCCGTACACTGACCCTGATTGGGTCAAGGTCTTGGACATTTTCCGTGATTTGCGTGATAAAGGGGCTTTGCTCGACGGCATTGTCACCAAGGGGAATAAATACGCGGAACAGGATTTTGCCTTGGAGCGTGCGGCCTTTACATTCAACGGTTCCTGGAGTGTCAATGTCTATCACGACATGAACCCTAATTTGGAATACGGTGTCATGCTGCCGCCGGCGGTGAATGGGGCGTACCCGCTGAAGATTTGGGGCGGGGCAGGTTCATCATTTGTCGTCAATAATCAGTCGCCTAATAAAGACAAGGCCACGGCCTTTTTGAAATGGCTGACCGCACCCGCCCAACAGGCGGTGTTGGCCCATGAAACCAATAATTTACCGGCCAGCCGTGAAGCATTGCCCGCGATTTCTCCCATATTAGAGCAATTTGCCAAAGGCATGGATACATCCACTCATCCGACCATTTGGCCGATCAATGAAGATCCGTTAGTCACTGAGGCTTTTGACAAGGGCATACAAGCTATTATCATCGGCGAGAAGACCCCGGCACAAGTGGCCGCCGACTTCAATGAAGTTAAAAAACGCCAATTGGCCAAACAGAAAAAATAATAATGAATTTAAAAGCCAGATCCCTAGCTATCGCTAAAGACAATTTGCAGAATTTTCTTTTTGTCCTGCCGGCTTTTGCTATTTTTGTCACGTTTTACATCATTCCCTTCATTAATATGTTTACCCTTTCCTTATATGAATGGCGGGGTATCGGCCCTAAGACATTTGTGGGCTTTGCCAATTTTCAGGAATTGATGGGGGATGGGGTGTGGTGGTCGTCGATGAACCATGCCTTTTATATCACTTTAATTGCTTTGACCTTTCAAAATGCCCTGGCCTTTGCCCTGGCTTTGGCCTGCGACAGGGAAATACGCATGAAACGTTTCTACCGCGTGGTTTTCTTTATCCCGCCGGTCATGTCCGAGGTTGTCGTCGGTATTGTTTGGAATTGGATATTGGATCCGGGCATTCAAAACGGTCAGCACATCGGTTTGCTCAACCATGTGCTTTACACCTCCGGGTTGCCGCAAATGGTGCACAATTGGCTGGGCGATCCGAAAACCGCATTGACCACCATTGCCATCGTGCATAGCTGGAAAGGCTTCGGCTGGGGCTTTATCATGCTCCTGGCAGGCTTGCAGACCATTGATAAACAATTGTATGAAGCCGCCAAAGTCGATGGGGCAGGCACCTGGAAGACATTCACCAATGTGACCATCCCCAAGATGATGCCGGTCATCCTCGTGGTCGTTATTTTGACCATCTTAGGTTCCATGCAGGTTTTTGTATTGATCCTCTCCATGGTCAATAAAGGCCTGGTGTTCCACACCGAGGTGCCGGTGACGCGTATTTTAGCGTCGATGTCGGGGACCAACCGCTTTGGTTATGCCTGCGCTCAGGCGGTCATCTTCGGTATTATTTTAGTATGTGTTTCTTTTGCCATGAAAACATTGTCAGATAAGGCCAAACAAGCATGAAGACCACCAATAAATATATTATTTGGGGTTTGACCAAATCGACCATCATCCATGTCTTTTTATTGTCGGTGACGGTGACCTGCCTGTTCCCCATTTTCTGGATGGTGCGCTCGGCATTGATGACCAATGACACGGTCTTTGTCGACAAATCGTTTATTCCGCATGTACTTAATTTCGGTAATTTCGCCATTGCCTGGACTAAGGGTAATTTCGGCGTGTATTTTTTAAATAGCGTGATTTATACGGTGTCGGTCGTGGCGGGCATTGTGTTGATCGCCTCATTGGCGGCATACTCTTTCTCTCGCTTGGAATTCCCCGGCAAGAACATCATTTTTTATTTGTTCGTCGCCGCCATGATGATCCCATTGCCCGGTTCTTTCGTGGCCTTGTTTGTGTTGATGAATAAGCTGGGGCTCATCAACACCCGCTTTGGTTATATCCTGTGTATGATCAACGTGGGGCTGTCCATGAGCATTTTATTGTTGAAAACATTTTTTGACAAAATGCCCAAAGACCTGGAAGATGCGGCCCGTATCGACGGATGCAGTAAGCTTGGTATATGGTGGAACGTGGCTTTGCCTTTAGCCAGACCTGCCATTGCCGTTATCGTGATCTTTAATTCATTGAACGTCTGGAACGAGTATATCCTGGCAACTTTGCTTTTGGGAGACACCAAACTCATGCCCTTGCAGCGCGGGTTGATGGTTTTCCAAGGGGCTAATAGTGTCGACTATCCTGTCTTGATGGCGGGCCTTACGATGGCGGCAGTGCCTATTATTATGGTATACTTGGCTATGCAAAAGCATATCGTTAAAGGACTATCATCAGGAGCTGTTGTCGGATAATGCACCCATTCGTTAGATCATTCATCCTCATTAGTTCATGCGTATTTAGCTTATCTTCGATGGCCATGGCTGCCGAAGATGCAGCAGCCTTGACCCAATCAAATGCTGAAATGCCTGTAGCCGCCGCAACCCCGGTTGAAGAAAAACGTCCGTCCGCAGAGCTATTGCGTTTAGCCTGGAAAGCGTCCAATGATGGCGACCTTACTGCCATCGATAAGATTGTCGACGAGATGCTGGCTTCTTATGAGGTCAAAGCCAAACTTTTATCCGCCCAATTAACCGCCTTTCCTGTCCGTGATCAAATCGATAATTACAAAGTGATGAATGATGTGGCCACATCCCTGTTCGTCAAGGCGGAAGCCCTGATGCATCAAGGTAAAAATGATGAGGCTAAGGCTGTTTTCAATCAGGCCATCACGCAATACCCCTGGGCGCAGAATTTTGACCCCAGCCGCGGCTCCTATTGGTCGGTGGCCGAGAAGTCTAAGGCGAGTATCGATGTGATTGAAGGCCATGCCCCGACACAGCCGGCAACTATAAAAAGAAACGCACCTAAAACAGTCCCCACCTTGAGTTTTCCCGGCACAGAAAAGGTAGTCGACTATCGTAAATACGGCCAATACCTGAATGTGGGCACCAAAGATTATCATTATCAATTGACCGACATCAAAGGTCTGGCTGCGGCCATGGGAGAGGGGTTATATCCCAATTTAAGTGATGTTTATAAAGACCCGGCTTATAAAAAAGCGTTGAAAGAAGGCAGGCTGGAAGGCAACCATTGGGATTTTGTCAACAGCGACGATTTGGAAGCGGCCTTTTTTAAATGGGCCACCGCACCTGAAAGCTGGGGGGTAAGGCTTTTTTACATCGGCATCATTTTTGAAAAAGCCCACATGTATACCGAGGCCATTAAAGCTTATCACGCCATTGTGGTGCATTTCCCTAATACGATAGCCTGGACGTATTGGCAAACCCCCTGGTACCCGGGGCAGGCTGCCATTGCCAAGATCCAGCACATCATCCGCATGCATCCGGATTTAAAATTGGAATTCAAATGGGCCAAGATACAGATCCAGAATTCATTCGACAATGACCCGCAAAATGACATCACTAGCACCAAACCCGGGGTCATCCGTGAACTCAACGCCCTGGAAGTGGCCCGCGCCAAATTACATTTAGAAACAGCTAAGATACCTTTGGGTCAACCTGTTAAATATTCTTCCGAAGGCCGTATCCGTTTTGTGCAGTATGAGAATGGGCATTGGCAATTGCTGGTGGGCACCAAGCCGTACTTTATTAAAGGCATTGGTTACTCACCAACCAAGGTTGGGCAAAGCCCGGATAAGGGCACATTGACTAATTGGATGGAAGATGATTTTAACCATAATAAGGTCATTGATGGCCCTTATGAGGCCTGGCTGGACAAGAATCATAATAATATCCAGGACCCTGATGAACCCAGTGTGGGTGATTTTGCCTTGATGAAAGACATGGGTGTTAACACCATCCGCCTTTATGATGGGGCTAATAAACCGAGCAAAGATTTATTGATGAAAATGTTTAAGGATTACGGCTTCATGGTGTCCATGGGTAATTTTTTAGGTAAGTATGCCATAGGTTCGGGTGCCTCATGGGCTGATGGTACGGATTATGAAAACCCGGTGCATCAAAAGAACATGATGGACAATGTGCGCCAGATGGTAATGGAATTCAAAGATGAGCCATATATCTTAATGTGGGTATTGGGCAATGAAAATAATTATG
>CAZBJT010000165.1:0-4479 GCA_964492215.1 uncultured Planctomycetales bacterium
GATTCATCGCTGACCTCAGCCCAGGACATGGCCAAAGTGCTATACCCGATGCTGCCGTCTTTCCTAATGACCATTAAATTTGATTCTATTACTAAGATCAAAACCTTAACCATGCCAAAATTATTTATTCATAGCCCTGAAGACCGTGTGGTGCCCTTTGCCATGGGCCGCCGTTTATTCGAGGCCGCCCCAGAACCCAAAGAGTTCCTGCAAGTCCACGGCGGCCACAACGACGCCGCACTCATCGTCGACCACGAAGCCACCAAATCCTTTGTCCAATTCCTGGACCGTTTCCAGATAAGTCATTGATAGGTAATAGTTTCTGACAGAAGTGTCCCTTTATGTTAATAACCAGTGTACAAAATCCTTTAGTCAAGAAAGCCATCAGTTTGCGTGAGCCCAAAGCCCGTAAAGAATTGGGGTTGACGATCATCGACGGTGTGCGTGAACTAAAACGGGCCTTAGATAGCGGTGTCGCATTTGATCAGGTTTTCTTCTGCCCCAAATTATTCGCCAATCATGGTCAGGAAGAATTACTGGCCCACATAATGAAGGCTAAAGTTGAAACGATTGAAGTCAATGAGATGGTTTTCAGCAAGATGGCTTTTGGCGAGCGGCAAGAAGGTCTTTTGGGATTAGCTGTCATCCCGCAACGCAAGCTCGAGGCCTTACGTCTTTCCAAGAAGCCGTTATTGGTGATTGTTGAGTCTGTGGAGAAGCCCGGCAATTTAGGCGCCATTGCCCGCACTTGTGATGCTGTCGGTGCGGATGCCTTGATTGTCTGTGATGCCAAGACCGATATTTATAACCCTAATGTTATCCGGGCCAGCACGGGCATTGTGTTTAGTTTACCGGTTGTGTCAGCAACCAAGGAAGAAGTAGCCGCATTCCTGAAGGCTAAGAAGATCAAAGCCTGTGCCACCATCGTCGATGCCAAACAACTGTATACCCAAGCCGATCTCTCCGGCGCTTTGGCCATGATTTTAGGCACGGAAGACAAGGGCTTAAGTGATTTCTGGGCCAAGGCCGCAGACATCAAAATTAAAATACCCATGCACGGCGCTGCTGATTCACTGAATGTGTCAACGTCAGCGGCCATTGTGCTTTACGAAGCCTTACGTCAACGAAAGTAAATATGCGCTTACAAGTATTCTTGTCTCATAACGGTGTTTGTTCCAGGCGGGATGCCATGGACGTCATTCAAAGCGGCCGGGTCAGGGTCAATGGCCGCTTGGTCAAAGAACCTTCAACTTCGGTCGATGGCAGCGAAGAAATCGCGGTTGATGGGGTGAAGATCGGGATTAAGCAATATATCCATGTGATGCTAAACAAGCCTGCGGGTTATACCACCACCAAAGATGACCCGCATGCCACCAAAACCGTGATGGATCTCTTGCCCGGTGAGTTGCGGCATTTATCACCGGTGGGGCGTTTAGACCGTGAGAGCGAAGGGCTTTTGATTTTGACCAATGATGGGGATTTGGCGTTTAAATTGACTCATCCAAAATTTCACGCAGATAAAACATATCAGGTGCGCGTCAAAGGCGAACTCACCAAAGAAAAACAGGCCAAGATGGAAAGCGGCATTATGTTGGAAGGAAAGAAAACAGTGCCTTGCCGAATCCAGGAAGTTAAGTATAATGGCACGGATACAGAGTTTAAAATCACCCTCAATGAAGGCCGCAAACGGCAAATACGCATGATGGTCAAGAATATCGGCCATCGCGTCAATTACCTCTGCCGGCTGTCCATGGGGAAATTACCATTGGGGGATTTAAAAAAAGGAAGCTGGCGGTATTTAGAGCCGCAGGAAGTGAAATTGTTGTCATGATCACCGTTACGAATTTATCCAAAAATTTCGACGAGCGCATGCTCTTAGATAATGTCAGTTTAAGCATTTTTCCCAATGAGCGCATCGGTTTGACCGGCCCCAATGGTGCCGGTAAATCGACGCTGTTTAATATTATCTTGGGCCAATTAGAACCGACCTCTGGTTCCGTGCAAATTCAAAAGGGCATTAATATCGGTTACATGGCCCAGGAAACCAGCTACATGTCGGACCGCACCGTCATGGAAGAGATCACCTCCGGCGACGCTGAGATCCGCAGCCTATTGGCTGAGAAGCACAAACTCGAAGATGATAATAAAGCCGACAGCGCCCGCTATGGTGATATTTTGGAATTGTTGGAACAAAAAGGCATATACGAGCTTGAGCATAAGGCCGAGAAGATATTGTCCGGTTTAGGTTTTAAAGAAGAAGAATTCCATAAACAGGTCATGCATCTTTCCGGTGGTTGGCAAATGCGCACGCAATTAGCCAAGCTATTGACTTATAAATACGATTTGATTCTGCTCGATGAGCCCACCAACTATTTGGATTTGGAAGCAACCATTTGGCTCAAAGGTTTTTTAGCCACCTATGATGGCACCTTTATCATCATCTCGCACGATAAGACATTTCTTAATGATGTTACTAATTATACGATCATCTTGGAAGATGCCAAGATGACCAAGGTTAAAGGTAATTATGAGGCTTACGAAGAAGCCAAGACCGTGCGTAACCGTACTTTGGAGAAACAGCACAAGGTCGTCGAAGCTAAACGCGAGCAATTAGAGCGGTTTGCCGAACGTTTTCATGCCCAGCCCAACCGCGCTTCCGCGGTGCGTAACAAACGAAAAATGCTTGAGCGGCTTGAAGATATACATATCCCCCAGGAAAAACATTCTATCCGTGATTTCGAATTTCCTAAGACGGTGGAGAGTGGTTACACAGTTTTAACCATGGATAAGATTAGTAAATCCTATCCGG
Organism: uncultured Planctomycetales bacterium; assembly: GCA_964492215.1. Classification (GTDB taxonomy): domain Bacteria; phylum Omnitrophota; class Gorgyraeia; order Zapsychrales; family Fredricksoniimonadaceae; genus CAYNTZ01. The sequence goes on from CAZBJT010000165.1 coordinate 2,810, forward strand.
ACAAACCAATCTATAAAGATTTTGATTTCGAAATAACCAAGGGTCAGAAGATTTGTTTGGTCGGTCCCAATGGTGCCGGTAAATCGACGCTGTTGAAGATGATCGCCGGCGTCTTAGAGCCGGATTCAGGTGTGCGCAAACTCGGCCATCAGGTCAACTTAGGGTATTTTTCCCAAACACGTTTGGATGTATTAAACCCCAACCGCACGGTATTTGAAGAATTGATGTCAGCCACCGATAAGAGCATACCGCAATCCCAAGCCCGTACATTGTTGGGTGTTTTTAATTTCAGGGGCGACGATGTATTTAAAGCCGTGCGCGTGCTTTCGGGCGGTGAGAAAAGCCGGTTGATCTTAGCTAAGCTTTTGGTCAATCCACCTAATTTTATTTGCTTGGATGAGCCAACTACCCATTTGGACATCGACGGGGTTGAAGCATTGACCAGTTGTTTCCAGAAGTATGAAGGGACACTGTGTTTTATCAGCCATGACCTTTTCTTTGTCAATCAAGTCGCTGAACATATCGTGGAAGTGACCCCGGGTCAGGTCAAGAATTATCACGGCAATTTGGATTATTATCTGGAGAAGAAAGGTGGTTTGCAGGGGACTGATTCACAAAAGACCCAAAAAGCCAAGATCACCGCCGCCATCACCGGCAAGGGTCCCAAGCCATTGACGCCAGAAGAAATCAAGAATGCCCAATTAAAAGAAGCGCATGACCGCCATAACCAGGCTTTACGCCGCCTGGAAGATATTAAAAAAGAGATCAAGGCCTTGGACAAAGAAAAAGGGGAGCTGGAAACGGAAACATATGTGAAATCCCGTTTTTTAAGCGACTCATTCGGCCGCGACCCGGAAGCTATTAAAGATTACGGCCTTCGCTTAAAAGACATACAAAAGCGTTTGCGTGAGATTGTGGTTGTCGTCGATAAATTACAAGAAGAAAAAATCCGCATCAGCAAATAAGGTCTTCTATGCTGCGTCGTATTATCCTGTTGGCTGTTTTGCTGCCTGGTTTAAGCGCCTGCACGCAACTGCAATTTTTACCTTATTTAGACCAAGCCCTTACCTTAAAAGAATTCGGCGAAGAGAAAAAAGCCCAACATCAATATGTGCGTGATGTTCATGCCAGCTTCGATAAAATGCTGGCGGCCATTGATTCGGGTGACATTAAGAAATATAAAGATGAGCATGCCATCCTTCATGATTTCGGCCAACCCATCATTGCCCATAAGAACAGCGATGGCAGTGAGCAATGGCTATATCGTTATGCCATTTTGCGCCAGGCCAAGCAAAAAGCTTATCTGTCTTTCGACAGTAAAGGAAATTTGATCAAGTGGGAGGTGGTCCCGTGTCCGTCATTCTTATAACCATCATTGCTTTAGTGGTGTTTGCCGCGGCCATGGCAGGACTCGTGGTGTTTCTACGCCAGCAGATCAGCGCACAAATGCGCCTGGCCCAGGAGCAAATGCTGCAAGTGGCCCGTCAGCAAATGGAATTAAGCCAAGGCAAGGCGGATGCTGATTTAGAATTGCGCAAACAAGCGGTCGAGCATAGCGTGCAGGGGTTAAAAGATGAGTTGGGCCGCTATCAGCAGTTATTGCGTGAATTTGAGGCTGACCGCGACCGTAAATTCGGCAGCCTGGCCAATGAATTGAAAAATGCTTCCGG
>CAZBJT010000166.1:0-4465 GCA_964492215.1 uncultured Planctomycetales bacterium
CAGCGTGAGATCATGGAAGAATCCGGTGTAAGTCAAACCACATTGATTCAAACACTTGGAACCTATGGCCGTTATAAAATTGCTAAAGATGGCGGGGACGACAAAAGCGAATGGAAGATCATGTTTTTCTTTTTGTTCCATACAAAGATCATGGCGTTACAACCTCAAGACCCATGTAACCCTGAAGCACGTTGGGTCAATCCGGATGAAGTGGCGAATCTATTAACGCACCCTAAAGATAAAGCTTTTTATCAAAGCATCCGTCAGCAGCTTAAATGAATATGGATGACTATTCCAAAGATTTTGGTTTGACCAAAGGACAGGTGTGGCTCAATGCCGCCAGTGAAGGGCCCATGCCAAAATCAGCCGCCACAGCTTTGCAGCAAGCCATCGGCTGGAAATTGTCCGTTGACCAATTAACTATCCCAAAGTTTCAACAAGTCCCTGTCGAATTAAAGAAATCGCTTGCCCAACTGATCAATGTTGATGCTCATGACATTATTTTAGGTAATAGCGCAACCTATGGGATACATTTATTAGCCAATGGTTTGCCGTGGAAAGCAGGGGATGAAATTATCCTTATGCAAAATGATTTTCCGACTGATATTTTGCCTTGGCTGTCCCTGGCGCAGCGCAATGTCATTGTTCATCAGCTTAAGCCTAAAGAATATGTCTTAACCCCCGAAGAAATCATTGCTGCCATAAGTCCGCGCACTAAGGTCATTTGTTTATCGTACATTCATACGTTTAGCGGGCATGCCATTGATGTGGTGGGGATTGGCAATATATGCCGGAAACATGGTATCCTTTTTGTATTGAATCTAAGCCAGGCAGCCGGGGCTTTTCCTGTTGATATAAGTGCCTTGCCTGTGGATGCGGTGGTGTGTGCCGGATACAAATGGTTATTAGGTCCTTATGGCACAGGATTTTGCTGGATCAAAAAAGAAATCCGTGAAGGACTAGATTATCCACAGAATTATTGGATCTCTTTAATGGATGAAAGCAGTTTATCGCATGAAGGGCCATTAACCCTTAAAGAGGATCATGGCGCGCGTCGATATGATGTGTTTGGCACGGCCAATTTTTTTAACTATGTTCCCTGGCGTGCATCTATTGAGTATTTGCTGGCCATTGGATTGGATCAAGTCCAGGCCCACAATCGGCAGCTGGTCGACCGGATCATTGAGGGGATCGACCGAAAGAAATTCTGTTTCATCAGCCCGACGGATAAGACTAGCCGCACAAATATCATTGTTTTTTCACATCAACAGGCGCAAGAGAATACGGCCTTGTTTGAATATTTTAAAACCCAAGGTTTTCATCTTGCATTATGGAAAGGAAAATTACGGATCGCCCCGCATATCTACAATACACCGCAAGATATCGAACGCTTTTTATCCGTTTTAAACAGTTATGAGCCAAAGTAAATACATCACTAAGAAAAAATCACCCATTCATGGTTATGGGGTATTTGCACGGATGGACATCCCTAAAGATACGCGTATTATTGAATATGTCGGTGAAAAAATCACCAAAGCCGAATCCGATCGCCGTGGCCCTAAACTCGTTGCCTACGCTAAGGAGCACAAAGAAACCGGTGCGGTTTATTTATTTGATTTAAACAAGAAATACGATATCGACGGGCATGTCTTTTATAATACAGCTAAATTCTTCAATCATTCCTGTGAGCCTAGCTGTGAGGCTCAGAATATCCGTGGGCATATTTGGATCATTGCTTTACGTGATATCAAAAAAGGGGAAGAGCTTTTTTATAATTACGGGTATGACATAGATACCTATGATGAGCATCCCTGTTATTGTAAAAGTGAGCGTTGTGTCGGTTATATCCTCGATGAAGACCATTGGCCGAAACTTAAAATCTTGCTTAAAAAGAAAAACGGCAAAACCAAATAAGGGATGATATAATTATTTATGTTCAATAATATTTTTTTGGTCGGTTTGGGCGGTTGTTTAGGGTCTATCGCCCGCTATTTGTCTGTGGCTTTTGTCAATCGTTCGCTGATTTTGGCCGAATTTCCTTACGGGACATTGATTGTTAATGTATTGGGCTGCCTGGTTATCGGTTTCCTGGGGGGGCTTGCCGTCAATAAGCAATTCTTATCGGAGCATTCCCGCCTTTTCCTGTTTACGGGTATTTTGGGAGGCTTCACCACTTTCTCCGCTTTTAGTCTTGAAACTTTCTATTTAATGCGCACCGCCCATTGGGCTTTAGCGTTATTAAATGTAACCGCACAGCTGATGCTGGGCTTGGGTGCCACAGCCTTGGGTTATTGGGTTTCAAAGGCGCTTTAACCGTAAATTAATAAACTCTTTATCTCTTCCTAACGCAGGGCATATATTCTCTTTACATGGCTAAAAAGAAAATACTCGTCATTGAAGATGAACACGACATCAATGAATTGATCAAGTATAACTTGGAGCGCGAGAGTTATGAGGTGGTCTCTTTATTCGAGGGCGGGCAGGCCATCGATATTGTGCATAAATGCAAGCCCGACTTGATCCTGTTGGATTTGATGCTCCCCGAGGTGGATGGCCTGGATATTTGCCGTGCCCTTAAAAGTGATGAATCAACCAAATATATCCCCATCATTATGCTGACTGCTAAAAGTGAAGAAGCAGATGTAGTGGTGGGCCTGCAAATGGGGGCTGACGACTATATGACAAAGCCTTTTAGCCCCAAGGTGCTTTTGGCCCGGGTCAAGGCCATCCTGCGCCGTATCACGGAGCGTTCCGTTGAAGGTGGCGCTGATAAAGACATACGCCAGTATGGCGACATGACCATTGATTTGCTTAAACATAAAGTCTCGTTCAAGAAAGAATCCTTTTCTTTAACTTCCATTGAATTTGATATCCTTGAATTTCTATCGCGTTCGCCCGGACGGGTGTATAGCCGTGAGCAGATCCTCGATAATGTATGGAAAGACGGCAAATTTATCGTTGACCGGGCCGTTGATGTGCACATCCGCGGCTTGCGCAAGAAATTAGGCAAAGCCCAGGATTATGTTGAAACTGTGCGCGGGGTCGGTTACCGGTTTAAGGATATGGAATAATGCCTTTATACCAAAGCGTACTTGCTGTTGTCATCTTATTAGCTGCATGTTTTGGTGTGTTTCTTTTTTCCCGCCGCCTGTATGTCAAAAAACTCAAAGCCATCAGCAGCATGACCCTGGATATCATCAAGGGTAATTTTACCAGTCGTCTCAATATTTACACCAAGGATGAATTAAGCGAAGTGGCCCGGGGTTTGAATGAATTGGCCCACCAATTCCAGAAACGCATCCAGGAAATTACTAATGACAAGGATAAATTACAGGCCGTGCTTTCCAGCATGGTTGAGGGTGTGCTTTTAGTCGGGGCCGACGGCAAATTGCAGCATATCAGCCCTAACTTGTATAAAATGCTGGAGCTGCGCTCTTCAGGGACGACCGATAAGATGTATTGGGAAGTGCTGTGGAACCAAGAGATCAATATGCTGATCAAAGAGGCTTTAGCGCAAAAGAATGCCCTTAAGAAAGATATTCATGTCATCGGTCCTCAAGAACATTTCTTCAGCATGCAGATTTCGCCTGTATTGGATAAGCAAGGGCATTTGATCAGTTTGGTGGCAGTATTCCACGATATTACGGAATTAAAGAAATTGGAGAAAATACGTTCGGAATTTGTGGCTAATGTGTCTCATGAATTGAAAACTCCGTTGACTGCCATCAAAGGTTTTGTGGAGACACTACGCACAACAGCCAAAGAAGATCCTAAATCTGCTGAACGATTGTTAGAGATCATTGCCAAGCAAACCGAGCGCCTGGAGAATTTGGTCAATGACCTTTTGATTTTGTCCTCCATTGAATCTAAAGAGATACGCATGGATATATTGCCGGATTCTTTAGACAAGATCGTGCAAACAGCTTTGCAGGTTTGTAAGCGGCAGATTGAAAGCCGGCATCATCAGGTAAGCGTGCAGATACCTGCCAATTTACCTCAGGTGTTGGTTGACCGCCAACGCATGGAACAGGTATTTCTAAACCTGATTGATAATGCGGTTAAATTTACTCCTGAAAAAGGACAGATCACCATTAAAGCCGAGAAACAAAACGGTTTTATCCGTGTTGATGTGATCGACAGCGGCATAGGGATAGCGGCTGAGCATTTGCCCCGGCTTTTTGAACGTTTTTACCGCATTGATAAAGCCCGCGGGCGCGACACCGGTGGTACAGGCCTGGGTTTATCCATTGTTAAGCACATCATTTATGCCCATCAGGGCAAAATATCTGTGACCAGCACCCCCGCCCAAGGCTCCACGTTCTGCCTATACCTGCCTTACGCAAAGACTGCATAAAGTCTTTTGCCTTTCCCAAATTATGCTATACTTCCTCTATGGAAGCATTTAAGCACCTTAGTGTTACTGAAGCTAAACAGGTTATGGAAACACAACCGGTAACCATTGTGG
>CAZBJT010000167.1:0-4460 GCA_964492215.1 uncultured Planctomycetales bacterium
AGATGGAGCGTGTGAAGCATTTTTTAAAGAAAAATTATGATAAAAAAGTAAGTCTAGAAGATGTGGCCGAAGAAGTTTGCCTGAGCCCTAAATATTTGAGCCGCCTTTTTAAAGAGAAGATAGGGGTGGGGTTCAATGATTACCGGCTGACCATTAAAACAGATATGGCCAAACAATTATTGAACACCTCGTCTATTTCAGTCCAGGGAATATCAGACCGCTTGGGTTATAAGAATTTGGAATCCTTTGTCCGGATATTTAAAAAAATAACCGGCTATACTCCTACGACCTACCGTATGCGTTCGAAAAGGACATCTCATGCAAAACCTAAAAACCCTCATCACATCTAAATTAGAACGCCTGTTTGGTGCCCCGGCGGCCCAGCGGATCTATGAGGTTTCCTTGATCGTGGGGTTAGCCTCACTTTATTATGTGATGGCTATATGGGGTTTAAAATTATCTTTTCAGGAAACCAATTCCTCACCCATATGGCCCCCGTCGGGCATAGCCTTTGCAGCGCTGCTGATCTTAGGGTACCGCATGTGGCCCGCCGTTTGGATCGGGGCATTCGTCGCGAATATTGCTGTTTTTTCCGCCAATCATTTTGCGGATTTCCCGACTATATTTTTGGTTTCTTTCTTTATTGCCATCGGCAATACATTGGAAGCTTTGCTTGGTGTTTTCTTAATGAATTGCTTTGTCGGTTCCCGCAACCCCTTGTTTAAAACACGGGATATCTTTCAATTTGTGCTGGTTGCTTTTGTCGCGACTTTGGCTGCTGCCACCGTCGGAACAACCGCTGTCAGTTTTGCCAAGCATTTCACCTGGCCGATATTCAAGGTGGTGTGGTACACCTGGTGGCTGGGTGATACGTTAAGCATACTGATCCTGACTTCATTTCTTCTCATTTTATATAAAAGCTATTTTAAAATCTGGTCTTTGCGACGGACATTGGAAGGGATAGCTCTTTTAAGCTTTCTTGTCGGCATCAATGCCATTATTTTCGGGACAAAATCTTTTTTAAATGAGCATTATTTCCCGGCTATTTATTTGATCCTGCCGTTAATGGTGTGGTTTACCTATCGTTTCAGTCATTGGGGTACGACGCTGGTTTCCATGGTCACATTGCTTTTTGGGATTTATGGGACATCCAATGGATGGGGTCCGTTTTTTAATTCCGATCTTAATTTTTCTTTGCTGTTGCTGCAGGTCTTCATCGGTATTTTGACGATCACGGGGTTAGTATTGGCTGCGGCTTTGCATGAGCGCTATAAAGCCGAAGAAGAGTTGCGTTATACCAGCCAGCGTTTTAAGGCTTTGGTGGAAAACAGCCGGGACATGGTGGCCTTGATGGACAGTAATGCCATTATTTTTTATGCCAGCCCATCTATTACAAAAGTCTTGGGGTACCCCACCGAAGACTATGTGGGGCATCACCTGCTTGAATTAATACACCCCGACGATCATGCAAACATCACCAAACTTTTAAAGGAAGCTTTTGTAAAACCGGGAGCTATGGTGGAAGGTCAATGCCGGTGTTTTCATAAAGACGGGGTCTGGCGATGGGTGGAGGGGACGGCGCATAATTTATTGAATGAACCGGGTATTCATGGGGTTGTCTTGAATTATAGGGACATCACCGCGCGCAAAGAATCGGAAGAGGCGCGCATTAACCTGGCTGCTATTGTAGAGAACTCCGATGAAGCCATCATAGGTAAATCCCTGGAGGGCGTCATCACCAGTTGGAACAAGGGGGCCCGGCGCCTGTATGGCTACATAGAGCAGGAAATTGTCGGTAAATCGATCGATGTCTTATTCCCTCAGGAAAAGAAAGAAGAGCTGGCCCACATCCTCCGGGAGCTTAAACAAGGGCATAAGATTGAACAATTAGAAACCCTGCGCCTGCATAAAAACGGCCGGCTTATTGATGTGCTGGTGACCATATCTCCGATTAAGGACGGCGTTGGTAATCTGATCGGCGCTTCAACCATCACCCATGATATCACCGAACGCAAATTAGCCGAGAAGGTGTTAAAGCGCGACAAGGAAGACTTAGAAATTTTAGTGGATGAACGCTCAAAAGAATTATTAAGTACGCAAAAAGAATTAAAACAAGCTACCCGTTTGGCAGATATAGGCACATTGGCCGCCACGGTGGCGCATGAATTGCGTAACCCTTTAGGTGTTATTCAAATGGCCGCCTACAATTTGAAACGGAAAAGTAAAAATCCGGTGGAAGATAAACATTTGGTCAACATTGAGAAAAAAGTCTGGGAGGGCAATCGGATCATCGATAATTTATTGAGCTATTCGCGCATCAAGATACCTTCCTATGAAAAAGTGTCTCTTTTGACCGTGCTGGATGAATGCATCAGTTCCACTCAAAGTCGGTTTCAGGATTATCAGGTGACGGTGGTCAAGCGCTATGAAAGTGAACACATGGATATTGAAGTAGACCCGCATCAGATCAAAGAGATTTTTGTCAATATCCTCAATAATGCTTACCAGGCTTTTCCTTATAAGATCGGTAAAATAGAAGTGATCGTAACACATAATCAGGATAACTATGCGAGCATCATATTTAAGGACAATGGTTCGGGGATTGAAGAAGAAGATTTGGATAAAATCTTTGTACCTTTTTTTACCCGCAAGTCCAAGGGCACCGGTTTAGGGATGACCATTTGTAATGAATTGATAAACCTTCATCAGGGAAAACTTATAGTAACAAGCCGCAAGAATGAAGGGACCAGCGTGAATGTTATTTTACCCATGGTAAGGACGCACAATGAATAAAAAAGTGCTTATCATTGATGATGATGAAGAAATGTGTGCGGAGCTAAAAGAAATACTCACTGATGAGGGCTATTATGTTTATATGGCCCTGGATGGCAACCGCGGCAAAGAATTGATGGAAAAAGAAGAATTTCAGGTCGTTATCCTGGATTTAAAATTACCCGGCCTTAATGGTTATGAAGTTTTACAGATAGTCAAAAGCAAGGCACAGGGCCCTCGTGTCATTGTTTTATCCGGCCGCCCGTTGGGGGAGCATAATTTATTTGTACGCAATAATGCCGAAAAGGAAGAAGAAAGAGTCCTTCAATTAGCCGATGCCATCCTCAATAAACCCGTCCATCTCCCCGTCTTAATCGAAAAAATCCAAGAATACATCAAGAACTAAGTGGTAGAAAAAAGTCAGCTGAAGAGGGAATCAGGATATTGCCCGTTTTTACCTTTTAGTATATCCTTGATAGTGAAGGATTAAGAAAGGGGCACCTATGTTATCATCCGATCAAGAGAGTCAAGTAAAACCGTCCAAGAATGGATCACTTGTCACCGAAAAGCCGAAGATCCTGATTGTTGACGACAATTTTGAGTTCTTAGAAGAACTCCAGGAAATGCTGACGCAAAGCGGCTACGAGGTGGAAACACTGTCTGACAGCGAAAAAGCCATCAGCCGGGCGTATGTGATGAAACCCGACCTTATTTTATTAGATTTAAAGATGTGCCCTAAAAGTGGATTCCAGGTTGCCGATGAGATACGTCATTCGTTCATGATGAAGGACGTGCCTATCATTGCTATGACCGGTTTCTTTACCGAAAAGGAGCACATCTTGATGATGAAGCTGTGCGGGATCAAAACATTTATCCTGAAACCTTTTAATCCATTAAACCTGATTGCCAAGGTGGAGTTTGCTTTGGGACGCCGAAGGGAAGATTTTGATGAACGGGGCTTGTAGTCTTAATGCGCTGTTAATTGATGTGATTTTAACTTTTCTGCAATCTCCGCAGGTGGTGTCAGCAAAGGAGGAGGGTTAGTCTTATCCTCCTTTGCTGTATTCTTTTCTCCCTGAGCTAAAATCGCTTTATGAACCGCATCAATCTGAGTCACACGATCGCTTAATACCCTGTCCCTGGCTTCACGTCGGGTATTTTGAACGCTTAAAGCCGCCATCGTTTGTTCTGGGGTCGGGATGGGATTGGCCGGTGCTATTGCTTTAGGTTGATCGTTTGCCATCGGGTTCGCTGCTTGATCCACATTGGTTCCAGGAGCTGCGCTTGAAGCCGGAGCAGGAGACAGCGGATGCGGCTGTTTATTTAAATCAGGTTGATTTATTGCTGTGGTATGCGTATTGCCCCCGGGCTGTTCTGTTAAATCACTTTCCTGTTCCGATGGTACAACAGCCGCAGGGGTAGTGGATGGCACAGGCTGGGCGGCCTGCTGTTTTGATTGATGCATCCAAAAGTAAACAGCGACGATAAGAAGCAATAAGAGCAGCCATTTGATATTTTTATTAGCCATGCTTTTTCTTCCTTTATATTTCCTGGAAACTCACTTTTACATAAAGAATCCGGCCTGTCGAATCAACCGCAGGGATAAAACCTGGTGGAACGATGGTTTGCAAGCGGTTATCATAATATTGCAATTGATTGTACCCGCCGTACAAAGTCCCGGTTGAGGG
>CAZBJT010000168.1:0-4458 GCA_964492215.1 uncultured Planctomycetales bacterium
CTTCAATGGCTGCGGTTTTGGCCCGCAGGCCTTTGGCTTTAAGCCTGTCTTGGATCACTGTGATCTGGGCGATCAATTCCTGCTTATAGAAATGCTGGGTAGAATTTAATTTTTCTTCATTTTTTAACTTGGGCCATACAGACAAGAACACCAACGCTTCAGCAAAGGCGGCATTAGGGGCCATGCCTTCATGCTGCACCAAAAGCCTGACTAAATGCTCAACGTCTTCTTCCAGGTCCGGAGCCATGCGCCACTTACGGGTATAATTGACCGTGACTCCTTGGGCGATCAATTCCTTGAGTTCATCAATACCTTTATTTTGATTACCGATCGTCGGTACAACCGGAATGCCTAATGCTTTGGATAATTTATCCACATCAATGTGGCGGCCTTTTAATTCAACCTCGTCCATCATGTTTAAGGCAATGATCATGGGCAAGCCTAAATCTTGGATTTGACTGACCAAATAAAGATTCCGCTCTAAGTTTCCGGCATCGACCACACAAATGACCATGTCGGGTTTAGGGGTGTCAGGGGTGCGGCCCAGCAAGACATCACGGGCCACTTGTTCATCAGGGGAACGCACAGCCAGGCTATAGGTGCCGGGTAAATCAATGACATTGACCACGCGGTCTTTGGCTAAAACTAAGGTGCCGGTTTTTTTCTCGACGGTCACACCGGCATAATTCCCCACCTTCTGGCGTAATTTGGTAAAGGCATTAAAAAGGGTGGTTTTACCGGAATTAGGGTTCCCCGCTAGCGCGATGGTTTTAATGGTATGTTCCGGTTGTATGGATGGCAATTCTGCAGGCATAGAGTTACGCAATAATTTTGACCCGGATACGTTCGGCTTCCTGTTTACGCAAAGACAGGCAATAGCCGCGGATCTTGATTTCGATAGGATCACCTAAAGGGGCATAACGGACAATTTCAACCGACTCACCCGGGGTCACGCCCATTTCTTCAATGCGTTCACAATCATCACTGTCACCGATAAAAGCATCAATGACAGCTATTTGACCTAAAGACATTTTACTGAGCAACATGGTTTGGGCATCGGGGTTGGCCTTTTGATGCCCCTTTAACTGGCAAATGCCTTCGACAATAATATTTTCGGCAAGTTTTTTGCTGATGACGAGTTTACTGTCGCACACCTTGCAAATAAGGGCGCCGCCATCCGCTACTTTCTCAACCACGGATGATTCACAAAAACCCATTTCACGTAAGCGTTGGCATGTACCTTCTTCCCCGCGCAGGCATTTGATTTGCAGGCGCTGGCCGACGGAGGCTTCCGAAAGGTTTTTAGTCGGGATGTTACACACACATTCCGCTTTTTCTAAGTTAAATATTTTCTTAAACCAAGACATAATTAGTCCTTACCACAGCCAGAACAATGCTTGTCTTTTTTGCTCTTCAGCGAGCCTAAAAAAGTCTTAAGCAGATAAAAAACACTTACCCCAATGATAACAAAAACAATGACAGTTTGCATATGTTCATCCACTATTTACTTTTGATCTTCTAAATTGAATCTAACCGGGACCCTGACAGAAGATGAGACAGGGATGCTGCCAAGAAGTGCCGGACGAAAGCGCCAGGTTTTAACGGCTTTTAAAGCCGCTTCATCTAATGAGGAATGGCCGGAGCTCGTTTCAATTTCTACTTGTTCCGCATAACCGTCTTTATTGACTTGGGCGATTAAAAAAACCGTCCCTTCATACCCGCGGCGACGGGCTGATTCCGGATATACCGGGGCCGGGTTCTTTAAATAATCAGGCTTGGCCTCGGTAATGGCGCCCCCGGTTGATTGCACAGTCATTTGTTCTTTGCCCGTTGTTTTCGAAATAGTCTCTTTTTCTATTACTGGTTTCACAGCTTCTTTTTGTGTAAAGTCAGATTTGACTTCCACAGGAGCTTTAACCACCTCCACCTGAGGTGTTACTTCAGAAGGTGCCGCCACCAAATTGACTTCAATGCTGCCTGCCCCTTTATCCACCGCGAATTGCGGGGGCTTGATCAAAGAGACACTGATCAAAACAAAAACCAGCACATGCAAACAAATGGATATGGAAAAGCTGACAGACTTATCCCTGCGCCGTGATTTATCCAGGCGAATGATCGGGCAGGTTAAATCTTTTAAGACAATGCGTTCAGAGACGACGACATTGCTGCTCATACTCAACTCCCGTGTCCCATGCCTTTAGTACGGATAGATACTTTAACAATACCCAAACGCCTGACTTCATCCAAAATGCCGATGGCCTTGCCAAAATACGCTTTCTCATCGCCATTAATCAAAACTTTCAGATTAGGATCATTAGCTTTTAGTTCTTTTAAACGCGCCGTCATTTGCTCTAAGGAAACCACGTCTTTATCGAGGTAAATGTCCCCTTTTTCGCTCACACTGATGGTGACAATGGCTTTGGTGTCCTGCTCGCTGCTGGTTGATGCCGTGGGTAAATTAACGCTGATCCCCTGGTTTTTAATCATGGACAAAGAGATCATCACGAATGTCGCCAGCAAAAAGAAAACAATGTCGATCAATGGGATGATCTCGATACGGACACGCCGCTTTGCTGTCGGTAAAGGTATTCTCATTACTTATTCCCTAACTTTACAATCAGGAGTTCTAAGTAAGTAGCTGCATCTTCTATTTCATGCCTGGCATCTTCTAAACGGGTATTGAGGTAATTAAAAGGGATCAAAGCCACAATGGCGATAAAAAGACCAAAGGCGGTGGCGATCAAGGCTTCTGAAATACCTCCGGTGATGACCGTCGGCGCTTCTAGTTCCTGATGCCCTAAAAGACCGAAAGCCCGGATCATGCCGGTGACTGTTCCCAATAACCCTAACAGCGGGGCCAAGGTGATGATGGTGTCTAAGGTTGACAGCCCTTGGCTGAAACGCTTTAATTCCTGATTGGCGGCGAGCAATGATGCATTGGAGAATGAATGCTGGCGGTGGGTCAAGCCATACACCAGCGTTTTAGCGACAAAGTCCTCGGTTTGCTGGCCGCATTTGACGGCATTCTCGACGTCCCCGCGTTCCACATAGGCAAAAATCTTCTCGGTGATGTCTGATTGACGGCGGCTGCGTTCGCGCATGAGAAAAATGATCCGTTCAATCACAACCGTCAAAGCGATCAATGAGGTCAACAGTAACGGCCACATGACCGGTCCACCTTTTACAAAAATACTAAACATAAGTTCTCCCGATTATTTCATTACTTATTTAATTTTATCGAGGCTGCAAAAAACCTGCGCCGAGCCATGCCGAATCCTGTCCAAACTAGTATTATCGCACCACATGCCGCTAAAAAAGCAAATATTTGTCCAATCAGGCCGCCTGCTTCCCCTGTATGTATGGAACGGACTAATTTACGAAATTTACGTTCCGGATCCTGGGCGGATAATGGCGCGGGCTTGGCCATCTCTACATTAGCCATTTCTATTTTGGCCTGCGGTTTAGGTAAGGGTTTTTGGAAAGACATGATGACACCAGTTAACGAAATAATGATTAAGAATGGTGCGCACCAGAAGCCAATCGTATTATGCCGGTTCCAATCCTGGGCCTTGCCGGAGAGGCCGGATTTAAACCGGATGATTTTACGCGGCCACCACAGATAGAATCCGCTCAGCACCATAAACAGGAATGCCAAATTACATACGGTCTTAATATTATGCGCAATGGGCTTAAGCGGCCCATCCACTCCAAACCAACGGTGCCATGATTCTATTTTCTTCATCAAGACCCTGGCCTGTGAGGGGTCTTTTGATGAAATCTCAGCGGTATTTTTCATGCCCTGTTCAGCAAAGGCGATGATCTGTGGCCGGAACGCCAGCATAGCACCGGTGGTTGCCATGATCAAAATAAAGATACCCACGGTCATACCGACGATCAAATGGCCCCAGAATATGATATTGCGTATTTTCATTAAAGCTCAGCCCATTGCCTTAAGAGGTTATGATAGAGACCGGTCAATTGCACCGCATAAGGCCCGTTGGGGTGATCATGGGTGATTTGTTGAATGGTCGTATCTAAATCGAACAACAAAGTGCGATGACCGTCATCACGGATCATGCTTTGTAACCAGAAGAATGAACAGACACGCACACCGCGGGTCACAGGTTTAACATGATGCAAACTGGTCGCCGGATAAAGCACCATATGCCCGGCCGGTAATTTGACACTTTTGATGCCGTAAGTATCTTCCACGCATAATTCTCCTCCGTCGTATTCCGTCGGTGCCGCCAGGAATAGGGTGGCTGAAAGATCGGTACGGATACGATGACCTGAACCCGGGACCTGGCGTATGGCTGTGTCCACATGCGTACCAAATGACTGTCCGCCGGAATAACGGTTAAACATGGGAGGAAATACCGTCTTGGGTAAGGCCGCAGAAATAAATAAAGGGTTGCGGGCCAGGGCCATGAGTATCATCTCACCCAATTGACGGGCTGC
>CAZBJT010000169.1:0-4450 GCA_964492215.1 uncultured Planctomycetales bacterium
AAAGGTAAATACATCAATGGCTGTTGCGGCAATGTATCAGTAAACCGTCCGGCCGGTTTCTTATTAGTAATGACCCAAAGCACCAATCCTTTCTGATCTTCACTAAGCTCAATGCGGTCCCCTAAACAGTTTTCAAAATTTGGCTCGGCTTCATTAAGTACGACAACCATGCTTAAAGAATGGCATAAGATATTGATTTGTTGGGTACCCACCCGCATGGCTTGTGCTAAATCGGTCGTGACAGCCAATGCCCTGGTCAACTCATACATGGATTCTGAACGCAGGCGTTGTTTGCGTTCAATTTCTTTTTGACGTTTCAGTTTGGAAGTTACCTGGCCCATCATTAAAGCAGTTATAAAAAACATCCCCAACATGGCCCTGTCATACCAACTGCCGATAATAAACGTATACTTAGGCGGTATGAACAAATAATTCCAGGCCAATGCACTTAAAAGAGCCAGCATGAATGCGGCACTGCGGCCTAAGAACACACCACTTAAGACAACCGTCAATAAATAGAATAATCCTAATGTTTGATAGCCTGTTAAATGTTCAAAACAAAGGGCCAATGCCGTGGCGATGATAAACATCAAGAAACTTAAACCATACTCACGGGGCTTGGTATCAGAGACAAGATACCCCGGCTTCTGCGGAAAACTTTTATCTCCTGTTGAAATCCGCACCATGTGCACATCAATTTGGCCGCTTAAATCAACCAGCCTGTCAGCCAATGTGGGCGTGCCAAGCCACCGCTGCCATGATTTTAATGGAGATTTTCCGACGATAATCTGAGTTACATGCTCCCTGTTGGCGGTCTCGGTAATGACTTGGGCTAAATCATCACCGACTTGATGGACGATTTCAGCGCCTAATTGACGGGCTAGGCCAAGATTTTTAAGTACGCGTTCTTTATGTTCAGCGGGCAAGACGGATGAACTTTCCACATGCAAGGCAATCCACGAGGCATCCAGCATACCTGCCCAACGGCGGGTCAAACGGATCAACGATTCCGAGAACGGCGTTGCGCCCACAGCCACTAAAATACGTTCTGAACTCTTAAAAGGTCCGGTAATGCCTTTGGCAGACATGAGTGAACGCAGATTACGATTAACATGAGCAGCAGTCAGACGCAGGGCCATTTCACGCAGGGCGGTCAAATTCTCGGTCTTAAAAAAATTAACTGAAGCTTCTTGTGCCTTATCCGGAACATAAACCTTACCCTCAGCCAAACGCTGACGCAACGCTTGTGGAGAAAGGTCAACCAAGGTGATTTCAAAAGCTTCATCAAGGATGGTGTCAGGGACAGTTTCAGCAACGGAAATGCGCGTCACGGCCTGAATATCTTCACGATGACTCTCGACGTGTTGCACATTGAGCGTGGAAAAAACATTAATACCGGCGGCCAATAATTCTAAAACATCCTGATAACGTTTGGGGTGACGGCTGCCTGGCGCATTGGTGTGGGCCAATTCATCAACTAAAACTAATTCGGGGCGCCGGATGAGGATTTCATCAATGTCCATTTCCTCAAGAGACATTCCTTTGTAATCGATGACTTTGAGCGGGATTTTTTCTAAGCCTTCGACCAAGGCTTGTGTTTCAACCCGGCCATGGGTGTAGACAATACCGATGAATACCTTGGTCCCTTCTGCCTGACGCTGACGGGCTTCCTGAAGCATGGCATACGTTTTACCGACACCGGGGCACATGCCGAAGAAAATCTTCAGTTTTCCACGATGATTGTCTTCAACTTTCGCCTGTAACAATACGGCGTCGGGGTCAGGTCTATCCATATGTTCTATAATACTTCTTTCAACTGGCTATGCCATTATTTTTTATACGTATCTAAGGTAAGGTTAACATTCAATACATTTACGACGGGTTCTCCCAGCAATCCCAAAAACCGACCCGTGGTATTTTGTTCAACAATGGCTTTCACTGTTGCTTGAGGCAGTCCTCTGACCTGTGCAATGCGGGGTATTTGGTAAGAAGCCGCAGCCAAACTGATATGCGGGTCTAAACCGCTGCCGGAAGATGTCACAAGATCAACGGGCACTGACGTATTATTTTTTGAATCAGCAGCCTTCAGCGCATCGATCCTGCCTTGAGCATTACTTGTTACAGCAGGATTCAGTGGTCCCAGATTTGAACCCGATGAGGCAGCTGCATTATATGCCGGGCTGGTTGCCGAAAGCCTGCCCCATAAATATTTAGGGTCATCAAAATTCTGGCCGATTAGCGAGGACCCAATGGTCTTTCCGTCTTTGACAATTAAACTGCCATTGGCTTGGGTGTGAAAAAATATTTGAGCAATGCCGGTCACGGCCAGTGGATAAATAATTCCGGTGATGACCGTCAGTATAATGAAAACTGTTATTGCGGGTCTAATGTGTTCTTTCATATGCCTCTCCTCTTTTTATACTAAGTGTAATGCAACTAAAATCATGTCGATGGCTTTAATGCCTATAAATGGGGCAATGATGCCTCCTACCCCATAAATCAATAAATTATCCTGTAAAAGACGGCTTGCCGATACCAACCGGTAAGGCACGCCGAATAAAGACAAGGGAATAAGAAAAATAATAATTAAGGCATTAAAAATAACCGCTGAGAGAATGGCGCTTTGTGGGGTTGCTAAATGCATAATGTTTAACGCCCCCAAGGCTGGGTAGGTTCCCACAAAGGCCGCCGGGATAATGGCAAAGTATTTAGACACATCATTGGCAATACTAAATGTTGTCAATGAACCCCGGGTAATCAAAAGCTGTTTGCCGATGGTAACGACTTCAATCAATTTAGTAGGGTTGGAATCCAGGTCAACCATGTTCCCTGCCTCCTTGGCTGCCTGTGTTCCTGTATTCATGGCCACGGCCACATCTGCCTGCGCCAAGGCTGGTGCGTCATTGGTCCCATCACCTGTCATGGCTACAAGCCTGCCACCGGTTTGCATTTCACGAATTAACTTCAGTTTAGTTTCAGGCGTGGCCTGGGCCAAGAAATCATCCATACCTGCTTCTGCGGCAATAGCGGCCGCGGTCAGAGGATTGTCGCCGGTAATCATGATGGTCTTAATCCCCATCCGTCGCAGTTCAGCAAAACGTTCTTTAATACCACCTTTGACAATATCTTTTAATTGGATGATTCCCAGCACGCGGTTATTCTCGGCGACAGCCAATGGAGTTCCACCACTTTTAGAGATGGCTTCGATGGTTGATTTCAAATTATCAGGAAAAGTACCTCCTAATTTCTTTACATAGGCGTCGATGGCTTCGACGGCTCCTTTTCTTATCTGCCGCCCATCTCCCAAATCCACACCGCTCATCCTCGTCTGGGCCGTAAATGGAACAAATTTGGCATTGATCTCATGGATATTGCGTTCCCTAATGCCATATTTTTGCTTGGCCAAAACCACAATGCTTCTTCCTTCCGGTGTTTCATCTGATAAAGAAGCCAATTGCACCGCATCGGCCAGAGCTTCTATACCTACACCGGTCGCGGGCATAAAACCCACCGCTTGCCTGTTGCCTAGGGTAATCGTACCGGTTTTGTCGAGCAAGAGAACGTCAACGTCCCCCGCGGCCTCTACCGCACGTCCCGAGGTCGCAATGACATTGGCCTGTATCATGCGGTCCATACCGGCAATACCAATGGCAGGCAATAAACCTCCAATTGTCGTCGGGATAAGACAAACCAGTAAAGCAATCAATACTGTAACGGTGACTACCTGACCATGACCTGCTACCGCCACACTAAAAATAGAAAATGGCAATAGCGTCACAGTTACCAAAAGAAAAATGATGGTAAAGACCACCAATAAAATGCTTAAGGCGATTTCATTAGGGGTTTTCTGGCGACGGGCACCTTCCACCATGGCAATCATATGATCCAAAAATGTTTCCCCTGGATTGGAAGTGATCTTGATGACAAGCCAATCGGATAACACCCGTGTGCCGCCGGTGACCGATGAACGGTCCCCACCGCTTTCGCGGATGACCGGCGCACTTTCTCCGGTGATGGCACTTTCATCAACGGAAGCTACCCCTTCGATGACCTCGCCATCCATGGGAATAAAATCACCTGTCTCAACAAGCACAACGTCACCACGACGGAGTTCTGTTGCAGAAATAATCGTATGAGCTGAACCATACTTTGGTTTAGAAAGCCTCTTAGCAGGTGTATCTTTACGCGCTTTCCTTAAACTGGCTGCTTGAGCCTTGCCGCGCCCTTCAGCCATCGCTTCGGCAAAATTGGCAAAAACGATCGTAAACCACAACCACAAACTGATGGCCAAAATAAAACCGCTGGATGTTTCTCCATGACCCATCAGTGACTGTATGTATAAGCCTGTGGTTAAAACACTTCCTACCCACACGACAAACATCACCGGATTCTTGATCTGATGACGCGGATCAAGTTTTTTAAATGAATCAAGGATGGCTGGTCCCGCAAT
>CAZBJT010000170.1:0-4446 GCA_964492215.1 uncultured Planctomycetales bacterium
TATTTGCCCGGCGCCCTGCGAGAAGGCCTGTATTTTTTACAGCGATGGGGCGCCCATCGGCATACGCACTTTAGAGCGTTACGCGGCTGATTTCGGCTATAATAAAAATGAGAAGAAAATTACGGTGACGCCGCGGGGTAAAAAGGTGGCGATTATCGGTGCCGGTCCGGCCGGTTTAAGTGCGGCCTATTTATTGGCCCATGACGGTTATGAGGTCACCATTTTTGAATCTGCCGAACAGCCAGGCGGGTTATTGCGTTATGGCGTGCCGGAATTCCGTTTGCCGCAAAAAGTATTGGATGACCAGATCGCTGAAGTAAAAGCTTTAGGGGTTGTGATCCACACCAATGTTTTTGTGGGCCGCACCTTAATGGTGCCGGAGATTTTTATGCAGGGTTTTGCGCTTATTCTTTTGGCAGTCGGTGCGGGCGTCCCTGATTTTAGCGATATCCCCGGCGAAGATGCCAGTGGTGTGTATTATGCGGAAGAATTTTTGACCCGGGTGCAGCAGGGGCGTAAAGAAGATGCCGGGGCTGCCGCTAACCGTTTGGTCAAAGGGGCAAAGACCGTTGTCATCGGCGGAGGCAATGCTGCTTTGGATGCGGCGCGGGTGGCATTGCGTTTGGGTCAGCACGTGCATTTAGTTTTTCCAGGATTAGAAGAGCAAATGGAAGTCCATCCAGAGGACTTAAAAGCCGCCGTGGAAGAAGGGGTGGTATTAGAAGCGCCTGTCGATCCTTTAGCCATCGACGTTGATGATGATAATATGACGACAGGCGTGCAATGCCGCCGCCTGGAGATCATTGAATCGGAAGACGGTTTGGTATTAGAGCCATTGCCGGGGAGTGAATTTAGCATTGAAGCCCACACTGTTATCCTGGCGCATGGCCGTAAACCCAATGCGTTTTTAAAGAATCATTTACCTCAATTAAAGTTTAATAGCGACGGCACTTTAGCGGTCGATGAGCTTTTCGGCCAGACAAATGTGGATAAGATTTTTGCCTGCGGCAATGTCACGACGGGCGCTGGTGCGGTGGTTGATGCCATTGCTTCCGGTAAGGCCGCTGCCGACAAGATTAAACAATTTCTGGGCCAAGCATGACAATACAGGATTTCTTAAATAAAAAGAAGCGCGGTGAGAAAATCACCATGCTCACCGCCTATGATTACCCCACAGCTGTCTTTATGGACCAAGCCGGTCTTGACGTCATCCTTGTCGGAGATTCCCTGGCTAATGTAGTCTTGGGGCTTGATTCCACCAAAGAGATTGGCATGGCGGAAATGCTGCACCATGCCGGTGCGGTGGCCCGTGCGGTCAAGCATGCCTTGGTGATCGGTGACATGCCTTATTGCGCCTATCAACCTCATCCGCAGGCAGCTGTCGACAATGCCCAGCAATTTATCGCGGTCGGTTGCAAGGCCGTCAAATTAGAATGGTTCGATGGCTGTGCCGAGGCTGCTAAACGCATCGTCGACGCCGGCATACCTGTGATGGGGCATGTGGGGTTGACCCCGCAAACAAGTACCGACATGAAAGTTCAGGGTAAAGAAGCAGCGGCGGCCCAGGCCATCTTGGCGGAAGCTAAGAAATTCGAAGAGGTGGGTTGTTTTGGTGTGGTGCTCGAATGCATACCCCAGGAATTAGCAGAACTCATCACCCGTCAATTAAAGATCCCAACCATCGGCATCGGGGCAGGGGTGCATTGCGACGGCCAGGTTTTAGTCAGCCACGACCTTTTGGGTTTGTCCCCGCGTTATCAACCTAAATTCACCAAGAAGTACATCGATTTAGGGCCCATCATGACCGATGCCTTCAAGCAATACAAAGAAGATGTGCAAACTGGCCGTTTCCCCGATGACGCGCATTCATTCCATATGCCTCCTGATGAATGGCAGAAATTAGAGAATTAATTACCCTTAATTCAGGGCGTCTTTCTTAAAACGAGAAAATGTGAAGTGTATGGATATTTATAAAAGATCGGCCATTATTTTTTTCTTGACCATCTTTATTTCTTTTTCCTTTTTGCTTTGGGCCCAAGCCCAACCAGCTGAGAAAATCATTTCTTTTCAAAGTCATGTCAAGGTTAACTCAGAGGGTAGCTTGATGATAACAGAGACCATTAGAGTCATGGCGGAGGGACAGCGCATAAAGCATGGAATTTATAGAGACATTCCATTGCAATACACAGACCAATGGGGAAATACTTACGATGATGTTCTAAATATAAAAAAAGTCTTAAAGGACGGGCTAATCGACGATTATAGTTTAGAAGGTTTGAATAATGGCCAACGGCTTTATATCGGTGAAAAAAATCTTTTATTGGTTCCGGGAGAGTACACCTACACAATTGTTTATGATATCAATCGGCACATACAGTCGTTGAAGGATCAAGACAAGCTTTCTTGGAATGTTACAGGTGATAATTGGAATTTTGATATTGATAAAGTTATTGCTACCGTTGAACTGCCTGAGGGGGCTTTAGGAAAATCCGTATCCGCTCAAGCTTATATTGGTAGTGAAGGGAAAGATTTTTTTATTTCTAAGGATCCAATGGGGCGTGTTGTTTTTGAAACGGTGCGCCCTCTACATTCTTCTGAAGGGTTTACTGTTGTTATTCTTTGGCCCAAGGGTTTTATTAAAGAGAGCCACTTGCCAGACGATCATAGCGGGCTCATAACGGCCATTGGTAGTGTCTTGCTGCTTCTTTTTTATTATATTATCGTGTGGCTTTTGGTAGGGCGAGACCCAAAGAGAGGTGCCATTGCTTCCAGATTTAATCCTCCTGATGGCATTTCACCGGCAATGGCGCGTTATTTAATGAAAATGAATTTCGATGACAAGGTCTTCACTGTAGCCACATACAATATGGCTGTTAAAGGTTCTCTTAAGATTGAAGAGGAGATTAAGCGGCCACCCTTAAGCAATATTTATACGCTTACTCGGATCAATGATTCGATTAATTTAAGCGTAGAAGAGGCGGCTCTCGAAAAAGAATTATTTAAAGAGGGGCGTCGCGTTGATTTAAAGAACGACAATTTTGTGGTCATTAATTCCGCACGCGAAGCTTTGCATAAAGAATTAGAGAAAGATTTAGAGAGGGTTTATTTTAATGCTAACAAGGGTTTCTTTATTATAGGATTTGTGTTTTCGATGATTCTGATTCTTATCATCATTGATATTGCTGATGTCACAAAAGCATCAAGGTTCGATTTGATTCTCATAGCAATTATTTGTGCTGGTCTTGTTTTAATGAATAAGATATTTCATTATTTGCTTAAAGCTCCAACTTTAAAAGGGCGAAGGGTCATGGATCAAATTGAAGGGTTTAAGAACTATCTTTCAGAGGAGAACAGTTATTTGAAATCTGCAGAGAGTCCCAAAGGAGATGCGATAAGCAGGGGTATATATATGCCGTATATTCTAGCTTTTGATTTGGAGCATAAATGGGATAAGTTTAGCCAAATACTTGAGAAGGCGGGTCAACCTTTACAGACATATCAGGGGTATCATTGTTATCATTTTAGTTTGTCTTTCAACAATGCTTTAATTTCATCATCGGCGCCTTTTGGTGGTGGGAGGTCTGGAGGAGGCGGTTCGTCTGGAGGTTTCGGTGGTGGAGCTGGCGGTGGGGGTGGATGGTAAGGCTATGAACCTCGTGTTACTTATTGACGCTGATTTTATAAACCCCACCCAGGTTCGCTTTAGCGATCGCCGTTTTGAGCATATCCGTACAGTGCTTAATAGCAAAATCGGCGATGAGTTATGTGTTGGTTTGCTCAATGGCCGCATGGGGCATGGCAAGGTCATTGGCATGAGTGAGGCAAGCATAGATATTGACATTGTTTTAACCCAGTCGCCGCCAGAACCTTTGCCGTTGACGCTCATTATCCCTATGATACGTCCACCCATGTTCAAGCGCTTGCTATTTCATGCCACGACCTTAGGTATTAAGAAGATCATTGTATTGAATTTTAACCGTGTGGAAAAAAGTTTATGGAATTCCAGTGCCTTGCGGCCCCAAGAAATGCACGACCAAATGGTTTTAGGGCTGGAGCAAGCTAAGGACACAATCTTACCGCAGGTCATCATCAAAGACCGTTTTAAACCATTTGTCGAAGACGAGCTGCCAGCTTTAAGCGAGGGGATAACCGTCAAAATTGTAGCCCATCCAGGTACAGGGCAGTTGTGCCCTACGGCAGTCAAGCAGGCGGCCATACTCGTCATCGGCCCGGAAGGCGGCTTAGTCGACTATGAAATCGACAAATTAAAAGCCCTAAATTTCCAAACCATCAACCTAGGCCAGCGCATCCTAAGAGTAGAAACCGCCCTTCCCTATATTATAGGCAAAATGTTCTAAAAGAATTGGTAGCGTCTACCAATTCTTTTTAGGCCATATGTTGGGCAAGACTTGGTTGCGTCTACCAATTCTTTTACCATTGCTTTTT
>CAZBJT010000171.1:0-4368 GCA_964492215.1 uncultured Planctomycetales bacterium
TACGAAGCATGGGGGGCGTGCCCTGCCCGGAACATCTTATGATGCAGGGCGTTTCCCGGAGTTGTTAAGGGCCCTTGACCGTCCCTCTGCCGATCAGAAGATTGAGACGGATGAATGGGGCAGCACCCTTTCAGGGTATGCGCCTATCCGCAATGCTTCGGGTCAACCTATTGCCGTGCTTGGTGTCGACATGCTGGCCGACGATGTTTATGCCATTGAGCGTCAGGTGCGTGATCAAGTGATCGTTATTCTATTAGTGGGCATTGGATTGGCCATGCTTATCGGGTTTTTTATTTCTCGCCGGGTGTCGGGTCCGGTGGCACGCCTGATTGTCGGTACACGCTATATTGCTGAGGGGAATTTCCATCATCAGGTATCGGTGAGCGGGGACGATGAGATCAGTGAACTGGCACTGTCTTTAAACAACATGGCTCAAAGCCTGCAAATGTCCCGTCAGAAGCTCATCAATTATTTTTATGACACCGTGCAGTCGCTGGTCACTGTTCTGGAAATCCGCGACCATTATACGCTGGGTCATTCCGAGTCCGTGGCTAATTATGCCTCCCGTATCGCCGAGCGCATGGGTATCAGTGGGGCGACACTTGAAATGTTCCGCCGGGTGGCATTGCTGCATGATATCGGCAAGGTGGGGGTGAGGGACAGTGTTTTGCTCAAAGCAGACAAGCTCACCGACGATGAATGGAAATTGATCAAACTGCACCCGGTATTGGGCGAGCAGATATTAAAACCGATTTTAGATGACCCCCTGATGCTGGCGGTCATCCGTAACCATCATGAACGCTATGATGGCAAAGGTTATCCGGATGGATTGTCCCGCGAGCAAATCCCGCTCATGGTTGCGATTGTTACCGTGGCGGATTGCTATGACGCCATGACATCCAGCCGCGCTTACCGCAAAGCCATGAGCAAACAACAAGCCATGGAGCAGTTAAGAATTAATCGCGGCACTCAATTTAATCCCGATGTGGTGGATGTTTTTTTACGCATGTTGGAACAGGAAGAAGAAAAAGAACGCACGGCTTAAAGAAGGAGATACATGCTGACCGTTGTTTTACTTGTGATTTCCAATATTTTCATGACCATTGCCTGGTACGGCCATTTGAAATATAAGAGTGCGCCTTTATGGTTGGCTATTTTAGTCAGCTGGCTGATCGCCTCACTGGAATACTGTTTTCAAGTCCCTGCCAACCGCATCGGTTACGGCCAATTCAATGGCGCGCAGTTAAAAACCATCCAGGAAGTCATCACCCTCATCGTCTTCTGCATTTTTTCCGTCGTATATCTAAAAGAAGACCTAAAATGGAACTACCTAGTAGCCTTCGCCCTAATGGCCCTAGCCACCTTCTTCGTCTTCAAAAAATTCTAACCTATTTCCAGACACCTAGAGTAATATAATTAATTCCGAGCCACCCACCCTAACCTTAACTCTTTTCAACGCGTGGATAGTTATTAGCAATGAACACATTAAATGTGTTCATGATCCGGAGCAAGGCCAGGGCGCTACGACTTGCGGCTTTTGAGGTATTCAATGGCCGCAGGGATTAGGGAGATGACGACGATGGCTAAGACTACCATGGAGAAGTTCTTTTGTACAAAGGGTAAGTTGCCGAAGAGGTAGCCGGCGCCTAATCCGATGGTGACCCACAGCAAACCGCCAGCTACATTGTAGCTAAAGAATTTTAAATAAGGCATATTGCCGACCCCGGCTAAGAAAGGGGCAACGGTACGGATGATCGGTACGAAGCGGGTGATGATGATGGTCTTAGCCCCGTATTTGGCAAAGAAATCTTCTGTGCGTTTCAGGTAGTCCTTATTAAGGAAAGGGATCTTTTCATTGTTGAATACTTTGGGGGCCAGCCATTTGCCAATCAGATAATTAACAGTATTGCCTAAAATAGCGGCGAAGGTTAAAATAACGAAAAGCAGACCCAGCGAGAAAGTATGCTGGGCCGCCAGGGCGCCTAAGACAAAAAGCAGGGAATCACCGGGCAAGAAAGGCGTGACCACCAAACCGGTTTCGCAGAAGATAATAAGGAACAAAATGGCATAGGTCCATATGCCATAGGCACTGACAATGGCGTTCATGTGATGATCCAGATGAAGAAACAGATCGACAAAATTTTTGATAATTTCCATGAAACGCTCCTTGCGCGGTTGTGATGGTTGCCGTATAATTCAGACAAATCATAACTAAAGGAGAAGGCATATGCTATTAAAAAAGACACTATTCTTAACGTTGATGGTCATTTCCCCGCTCAGCGTTGTTTTTGCACAGGATGCGGCCCCGGCTGCGCCCAAGGAACAACACAAAGAAGCGCATGAAAAGGCCCACGGCGCGAAAGAAAAGTTGCATAAAGACCACAGGACCATTAAAGCGCGTCACGAGCACCGCAAGCATCTTAAAAAAGCGAAACCAGCGGCGACGGCACCGGTCTCGAAACCGGAATCGACCATCCATGATTAATCCATGAAAAACATCCGTTCCATCATCATCATTGCATGTGTAGCCGCAGCGGGCATCTTTTGGGCCCGCTGTTTTTTTGAGCAGCGTGCCCTGACCCGTATCATCGAACGCCTGGAAGCAGACAGCCGGGCGGCGGAGGTGCTAGTCACCGGTGTCAATTATGATGAGAAAACCAAACGCAATTTCACCACCATTAAATTCCTTGAATACGACACCAAGGGCAAGGCCCTGGCGCCTAAATATTTTACTTTTCCGGGTAATATTATTCAATTCCAGTCGCTCGTGGTGCGCTTCGACGACAATTTTGTCGCTTCCGGCGACCGGTTAAAGGGCAAAAGCGTTTACCTGTTCTGGAAAGTTTTCATGTTAGACGGGGCCAACACCAAGGAATTCCCCATTGCACAGGTTGAGGAAGTGCCTCAAGGCTATCAGGTGGATGTTAAGGCAAGTGGTTTTGAACAACGTTTCTGGCGGCAATTTTGGACTTATGCGACGGATCAGCAAAAAGCCGATAAAGCCGGGGTCAAGAATGTGCAGATCGAAGCCCCTGGCGCTATGTTCATCCCAGGGTATTTATATACCATCAAGATCGAGCACGATGGCGGGTTGCGCATTGATACAAAAGCTTTGCCGCCTATATTGAGCGGCGAACAGAATAAATGGTGATTCTGCTTCGTAGAAATAGTTAAATGTGGAGGTGAGTGATGAAAAAGACATTTATTTTTTTGGTAGGCATGATTTTGATGAGTTGCCCTGCTTTTGCGGCCTTGCAGCATCAGGCGGTTGAATATAGCCAGGATGGGGTGGTGATGGAAGGTTATGTGGTTTATGACGATGCGCTGACGGGCAAACGCCCCGGCGTCTTAGTGGTGCATGAATGGAAGGGTCTTAATGATTACGCTAAACACAGGGCTGACATGCTGGCTGAATTGGGGTATGTGGCTTTTGCCGCGGATATTTATGGTAAAGGGGTAAGGCCGCAGACGAATGAAGAAGCAGGCGCCGAGGCCGGTAAATATAAAAAAGACAGGATACTTTTGCGCAGCCGTGTTAATGCGGCGCTAACAGCGCTTAAAGGCAATGCCCTCGTCGATGATAAACAAATTGCCGCGATCGGGTATTGTTTTGGCGGCATGACTGTACTGGAATTGGCCCGCAGTGGGGCTGAGGTGAAGGGTATTGTTTCTTTCCACGGGAACTTGAATACGCCGGACCCAAAGGACGCTAAAAATATCAAGACTAAGTTATTAGTCTTGCATGGGGCTGCCGATCCTTTTGTTCCTGCAGCTGAGGTGGAGGCCTTTAAAAAAGAAATGGCTGATGCCGGTGTGTATTATCAATTCGTGGCTTACCCCGGGGCCATGCATGCGTTCACCAATCCTGATAATAAAGGGGAAATCCCCGGCGCCCTTTATAATGCCGAAGCTGACAAACAATCCTGGCAAGCCATGAAAGACTTCTTCGCCGATCTTTTTAAATAATTGAATAATTGGTAGCGTCTACCAATTATTCCGGCCTAATTATTTCCCTTCCAGCATTTGCAGGCCTTGGCGTAGGTTTATATCGTCGGGGGTGATCATTAGAGCGGCTCGCAAGTATTTGCGGGCTGTTTCCATGTCCCCTTCCCGGTAATAAATCTCCGCCAGTGATCGATAGGAAAAAACAAAACGCGGGTTTAGTTCAATGGCTTTCTTAAAGGCCGCAATGGCCTGCGGGACCCGGCCCGTGTCGCGGAAGGTGCCGCCGATATTGTGATATGCCACAGGATTCTGAGGGTCCATGATAATGGCCTTGTTATACCAAAATTCCGCCTTGTCGGTAAACCCTTTGTCCGCATATTCCATCCCTAAATTATTGATGACCCGGTAACTGTCCGGCCGATA
>CAZBJT010000172.1:0-4357 GCA_964492215.1 uncultured Planctomycetales bacterium
TAGGGTTTTTAGTCGGGCAGGCCATGAAAAAATCAGGTGGCAAAGCCAATCCTAAGAAATTAAATGAATTGATCACCGGAAGGATCTCTAATGTCTAAGAAAAATTTGGGCGCGGCTCTTTTCTTTATTGCCTTATTGTCTGTCTCGAGCGTAGCCATTTCGCAAGTGGTCAATAAAACCGTTGAAAAAACTGCGGCGGAGAAAAAAGAAGACAGGAATGATTTGTATTCAAAGGTGGAATTGTTTTCCTATGCATTGACCACCATTCAAAGTGAATACGTCGATGAAAAGACCCCAAAAGATTTAATTTACGGGTCACTAAAAGGCATGCTGTCGTCGTTGGATCCACATAGCCAGTTTTTGACTCCGGAAGATTACGCTGATTTAAAGACTGAAACTAAGGGCAAGTTTGGCGGTTTAGGCATCGAGATCACCATTAAAGATGCTTTATTGACGGTCATCACCCCCATTGAAGACACCCCGGCCTGGCGCGTTGGTTTAAAAGCAGGGGACAGGATTGTCAAGATCGAGAAAGATGTGACCCGCGACATGACGCTGGATGATGCGGTGAAGAAATTGCGCGGGGACCCGGGCACCACCGTGCACCTGACGATCCTGCGCGAAAGCGAAGGGTTGATCAAAGAGTTTACCAGTGTGCGTGAAGTCATCCATGTGCAGGATGTGAAAGACCCTCATATTATCGACGACCATATCGGTTATATCCGTTTGACCGAATTCCGGGAAGATTCTTATAGGGAATTTCATGAAGGTTTAAAGAAGCTCAAGGCATTAGGGGCGGACAGCTTGATTGTGGATTTACGTAATAATCCCGGCGGGCTTTTGAATGTGGCGATCAAGATCTGTGAGGACTTTCTGCCTGTCGGTAAAACCATCGTTTCTACCAAGGGGCGCCGTCCTAATCAAGACTCCATCGCTAAGTCGGCGAATACCAATGGTGAGTTTTTGGATTGGCCCATGGCCATCTTGATCAATGAAGGCAGCGCGTCCGCCAGTGAGATCTTTGCCGGGGCCATGAAGGACAATAAGAGGGCCGTGACCGTCGGTGTCAAATCCTTCGGTAAAGGTTCTGTGCAGTCAGTGATCCCTTTGCCGGACGGCTCAGGCCTGCGCCTGACTACGGCCAAATATTTTACACCCTCGGGTATTTGCATACACGGCATCGGTATTACCCCGGATGTGGTGGTTGAGCGTGCCGCCCCCAAAGATGACAAGGATGCGGATAAGGATGCGAAGGACAAAAAAGGCAAGGCAGACTTAGACAAGATCTTCTCCGATGTGCAAAAACAAGATGCCCCGGATGTTGCTGTAACCGAGGAGAAGAAAAAAGAAATTGAGTTAAAGAAGAAAGACGACGCTGATAATCAATTGCAAAGTGCCCTCAGTGTTATTAAAGGCATTAAAGTTTACCGTAAATTCCAAGCAACACCCTGATCATGGCCAAATCATCCAAAAGCCCTCAACGCCCCAAGAAATCCGGTAATGGCAGTGATGTCAAAGTCACGGCGATCATCATTGCTTTGGCCTTGCTCGGGCTGGTGATATTTTCACTTTTTTCAAAAGGTAAAACAAAACCCGCCCATAAAGAAACCACCCCGGTGGCCGCACCTGCGCCCATTGTTAAACAAACACCTAAGCCATGGACGCCGCCACCTGTACCTGTGGTGCCAAGACCGGTCGTGGTCAAGAAAGCCGCTCCCGGTTCTGCGGGTAGGATCGCTTTCATCCTCGACGATTGGGGTGGCAGCATGCGTAATTGTAAATATCTAAAGGAAATCCCTGATCCTCTGGCGGTGTCTATTTTGCCCGAGCTGCGCCACAGCGAGGATATAGCCAAATGTGCCTACCTTTATAATAAAGTTATCATGCTGCATTTGCCCATGGAGCCGTATCATAATAATGATCCTTACCCGGTCGACTATTTGATCAAGACATCCATGAGTTTGTCTAAGGCGGAAAAGATTTTAAATGAGTATTTAGCGAAAATGCCTTTGGTGCAGGGGGTCAATAATCACATGGGCTCTAAAGCCACTGAAGATATGCCTTTGATGAAAGTAATATTAAGGCGCATCAAGAAAAAAGGCCTGTTCTTTGTCGACAGCATGACCGCCCCTAAGCATTCGATTTGTGCGGCGGTGGCCAATGAATTGTCTTTGCCTTTTGCACAGCGTGATGTGTTTTTGGATAATATCAACACCAAAGAAGAGATTGTTAAACAGATCGTGGTGTTGGCTCAGAAGGCCCGTAAAAAGGGCTATGCCATTGCCATCGGCCA
Organism: uncultured Planctomycetales bacterium; assembly: GCA_964492215.1. Lineage (GTDB taxonomy): Bacteria > Omnitrophota > Gorgyraeia > Zapsychrales > Fredricksoniimonadaceae > CAYNTZ01. The sequence goes on from CAZBJT010000172.1 coordinate 2,294, forward strand.
TGACAGGACATTGACCTTACAAGTCCTCGAGGAACAGATCCCGCTGTTAAAAGAACAAGGTTTTGATATTGTCAGCATCAAGGACCTGTTAAAAAATCAATGAACGTACTCGGTATTGAAACTTCCTGTGATGAAACTGCAGCCGCGGTGGTCATCAATGGTGTGGAGGCCCGTTCCAATGTCATTGCCACCAGCCTTGAAGAGCATCAGCGTTTCGGCGGCATTATCCCCGAAATAGCGTCCCGTCGTCAAATTGAGCTGATCCAGTGGGTCGTAGGTGAAGCTTTAAGCCGCGCCAATATTAAATTAGCAGATGTCGATAGGATAGCAGTCACCCAGAAGCCCGGTTTACTGGGTTCTTTATTGGTGGGCTTGTGTTTTGCCCGGGCGCTCGCGCGTGCCGCCAATAAGCCTTTGGTTGAGATCGACCATATCCATGCCCATTTATACGCCAATTATGTGCGCCTGCCGGCCAAGGAAAGCTGCCCGCTTAATCGCCTGCCGGCGGTAGGGCTGGTCGTTTCCGGCGGCCATTCCAGCTTGTATCATTTAAAAGGTTTTAACGATTTTAAATTGCTGGGGTCAACCCGCGACGACGCGGCAGGGGAGGCATTTGATAAAGTCGCCCGCATGCTGGATTTAGGTTACCCCGGCGGCCCTGTGATCGACCGTTTGGCTAAACAGGGCGTCAATAACGATATCCGTTTTCCTCAGGCATCCCTTAAAGGTAGTTATGATTTTTCTTTCAGCGGCCTTAAAACCGCGGTGCTTTATTACACCCAAGCCCATCAAAAGGATAAAGACTTTTCAGTAGCACGGGTGGCCTATGCCTTTCAGGAAAGTGTAGTGGATGTGCTGGTGGCAAAATCATTACAGGCCTGCCAAGCCATGAAGACTAAAACTTTATTGGTGGGGGGCGGTGTCGCCGCTAATTCCGTATTGCGCTCACGGTTGACCCAAAAAGGCAGCGAGGCGGGGGTGGATGTGTTTTTTCCGCCCATGTCATTGTGTTTGGACAATGCGGCCATGATCGCCGGCTTGGGCTTTCATCGTACGGCCAAGGGGCATTGACTTTAACAGCCGTTTTCGCATATAATGAAATAAATTAAAAGAAGGACGTGCCGCATGGCCTTTAACCGTAAAGAGATTAAACAGGTTCCTGAAGAAAAAGCCATTGAGATCAATGCCCAGATGGATGGGGCCCTGACTTTTGGCGATCCGGTCAATTTGAAAATCAATGGCCGTTACACAGGCAAGCTTGATACCCGCGGCACCTTGACCATCGGCCCCAGCGCCCAGGTGGAGGCCAATATCAGTGGAGACAATATCGTCATTGCCGGCAAGATCAAAGGCAATGTAGTGGCTAAACGGATGTTGGTTTTAATGCCGACGGCATCATTGACCGGAGACATCTCAACCCCTAAATTAAATATTGTCGAAGGGGCGGTGTTCCAGGGCCGCTGCCAGATGCTGGATGATTACTTAAGTGTTGAAGATTTGGCCCATTATTTGGAAATTGAAGACGGGGCTATTGTGGAATTGGCTGTCAGCGGTAAGATCCCCGCCGTTAAAGACGGGGAAGCGTGGAAATTCGAACGGGCCAAAATTGATCAATGGGCTTCCTTGGATAGGGTGAAATAATGAGCAGTCAGTACATCACCGTACGTGAAACCGCCCAGGTTTTAGGTGTCTCCGAGAAGAAGGTCATGGATTTGATTGAAGGCCGCAAGCTCCAGGCCTACCGCATCGCCGACCAGTTCTTGCGTTTGAAACGCAATGAAGTCATGCAAATCCGTTCCAGCGGGGAAGTGGCCAGCGAGAACGCCCAGCACGAGTACACCGTTGCCGAACGGGTCAAAGACTTCTTTTATTTCAACGATTTCTATTTGGGCGCCTCAGTCGTCATCTGCATCCTGCTCTATATCATCTTCTTTACCTATTAATTTCCTCTTGAATTTTTGACCTTCTTCACGTAGAATTAGCCTTCATTTATGGCGGGGTAGCTCAGCTGATAGAGCATTCGGTTCATACCCGACAGGTCGGTGGTTTAAATCCACTCCCCGC
>CAZBJT010000173.1:0-4324 GCA_964492215.1 uncultured Planctomycetales bacterium
AACCGCAAGCGCGCATTGTTGCACCGCCGAGGCCCGGCGTTGTGACATCTATCCGGCAAGCGGTCGAAGCCCAAGACTATCAAGCGTTCCAAGCAGTCTTGCACGATGTCAATGATGCCAATGATTTGCAAGGCGCTTTGAATGCCTTGAGACCTCTGTTAGTCAATGACCATGCTGCAGGTGGCTTACGCTATGAACAATATTATATCGACATCGCTAACCGCCGTGATTTAGTGCTCGGGTCCTTGCCGGATGAGCCATTGGAATTTGTGTGGATGACGAATAAAGATCCCAAGACTTTATTTAAGTACACGGCACATCCGGATATCAAGGAAGCCGTCAAGGTGGAAGCAGCCAATGGGGTATATATCGGTTTAAACCAAATCTTGGGTGAAATTGAAAAAGCGGTCGCAGCCGGTCATACACCATTTATCCTTTACCGTTTGGACCGTGAGCAGTGTTTTTACATCGACATCGTTGATTTCGGGCCGGTGAATACAGCGTCGGCAGAGATCAAGCAAGCCCAAGAACAAACGGCCCAAGCCCAATTCGCCCGCCGGTTAATGGAAGTTCCCTTTAACCAACAGGCCGTGGATTTACAGCATTTACCTGCAGGCATTGTTTATCTCGCACCCGAAAGTGCCGTCATCAAGGCATTGCCCATGGTGTTCGAACCGATGAGGACATCGACGCGGATGTCGGTTGAGACGTTACGGCATTTTATTAAAAAGAATGACATTATCAAGGATGAGAAAAGGCCATATGGACCGGTGTTCTTATTGATTGCCCCGCAAGGGCAGGATACGGCCGGGTATGTGAAGTTAATGGATGGTCAGTTTAAGCCATTGGCCACCGGTACCCTTATCGGTGAAAGTGCTTTACGGGAAGCAGAAGGCAAGCAACCGGTGCGCCGCAATGCAGATGTGTACTTAGTGCCAGGCGCGTCTTTCCTGGCATTTGACGTCGATGTGATTCGCCATTACCAGCAATTATTGCCGGACTTTAACGGTTTTATGTCTAATTTAGCAACGAGCCGGACTGTGGAGAATACCGGTTCTACCGAAAATTTGCTCCGTCAGGCCTTTTATTTATTGACGGTCAATCCGAAGATTTTTGACAAGATCAGCAAGGTCGCGAAAATTGTTTCTTGGGACCGCGGGCAGAACTTGATGCGCCAGGGCGATGTGGCGGATGCTTTGTATGTGATCGCCTCCGGCGAAGTCTTATTGACGGCCCAAGGTGGCAAAGGCATGAAAGACATTACCGTACTTTCCCAGCGCCATGTGATCGGTGAAGGGGCGTATTTCACCGCGGATAAACGCCGTAATGCCACAGCGGTCGTGGTATCCGACCATGCCAGTGCGGTCAAAATCCCTTACAGTGTTTTAGACCAGATCATTAAGCATGATGAGATGTATGAATTCGGCTATTTATTGGAGCACTTAAAGCATCAGCGGGATTTGGTGCGCCGCCACTTAGTCGACGGTGTTAAGACAAATGGCAATGCCCAGCAAGAAGCGGCCAATGTGCGCAAATGGGTGATGACTTTGCTTCAATTCATCACCAAGGCGGCGGCTTTAGAGAATCGTTTGGACTTGGATGATTTCCTAGTTGTGATGTATGGCAGCTTGGCCCGCGGCGACGGCATGCTGGCTTCAGATATTGATTATTATGTCTTCCCTAAAAACGCGGAAGATGCCGAGAAGGCACGGCAATTAGACGCATCGATTCAGTTCCATTTAAACGGTGTCGTGGAAGGATTTAACATCACCGGCCTTAAGGTCGATTGCATACTCAAACAAATGCATCGTGTCGATTTATTCGCACCCGTCGGTGATTTAGAAAACCGCAAAGCCTTGTGGCGCCCGCAAGTCCCGGTGATGGTGCAAGGGGGGTATTTCCCGGTGCATTATGCGTTGACGGTCGTACCTAATACATTCAGGGACGCTATTTTCGTCGCTGGTAATAGTGCTTTGTGGCAGCAATTCCAGGAAATCCGCGACAGGCAGTTATATGGGCAACAAAACACCCGCACTGCTTATGAGCATGCTTTAAGTGCGGCCATGGCATCAACCGCCGGCAAAGTATTATTCGGCTCTGAAGCCCACAACATCCATTTGTATGATATTAAGGAAGACGGCATACGCATGGCGCAATATTTCATCTGGTATATGCGCAGTCGTTTCTTTGAAGAGGACAGTACCCGTGAAACAAGCAATGTGTTTACCTTTACCGATATCTTGCAGCAGAAAGGCATGCTGGATGGCCTTCAAGCAGCCGCCTTTAAAGAAGCGTATAAATTTTTACTGACCTTCCGCAATGAAATGCATTTATTGAATGCCGAGCAGAGCCGCAGCGAGCCGCGCATATTCTTATTACCCAATAAAAGGTTCCAGGCTTTAGCCACGCGTATGGGCAGCACCGACCATGGTGAAGCGCTTCACCCGGAGAAATTAGAACAGCAATTAAGAAATAGTTTGTCCACCATATTCAGCGTCATTGCCCAGCAATTCAACAATGACCTGTTGGCCGATGTCTTAACCAAAGCCGCCTTGAAGATCAAGAACGGCGGGCATAAAGGCGACGATACACCCGCCCCTGCTTTATTGCCCGTGTCCCGCCGTATCCTCATATCAAGCCTGTTGTTGAGCATTGGCCTGATCATTATTAACCTGACATGGCTGATGATCGTCGGTGCAGTGATATTCAATGTGCTGTTATTCCTGGGCGTGATCAAGTGGGAACAAGGCGAATTACGCCGCGATCCAGCAAGCTTTGTTAAAAGACATGGTTATACAGAAGGCAAACTCTTAAAACTCGAAGCGTTCGTCGCAGGCCTTCAGTCATTAGGGAACGATACACAAAAGTTTAATGCCCATGTGTCTTATGATTTATGGAGTATTGCAATCGGCGTAATTGTGGGCGTGCCCGTTGCCATGATGCTTAAGGAGAAAATTTCACGCTTATGGCAAAAGAAACGCTATCACGCTCTGGAACGCCGCCTGCAGCGTCAAGCATATGCAGATACTATTTTTCAGGATATGGAACAGGGCCGTACAATTTATTCCTTCAAGCCGGAATCCGCATTTAACAGGCTGGCCTTTTCCGGTCCTGTGAAGGAAGCTACCCAGGACAGGGATTTTCTTGAAACCACTGTCGCACGTGTTTCAGCCGCAGCGATACCGATGACGGGCCAACTGAGGAAGGGTAAGGATTATGATCGTTTCCGTATTTTTGAAATAACCGGAATGCCTCATTATATCGGCGACTTGACGGTCACCGCAGTCATGGACGGGCTTAAAGGGGCCGGTGCTGCCGAATGGATCGCCGAATATTTACCATCCCTTACCATCCTGGCATCGCAGGAGCTTTTAAAAGCAAAGACCGGAACATTCTGCCAAGCCGAGCTGCTTGTCAAAGTTGTCGAATATATCAAACTAGGTATGTTGCAGCGGACAACAGGGACATCTGCGGTTATTGCCTTCACGGGCAGGCAAGGCACAGACATTGCTCATATTGGTGATGTAAGAATCGAGGCCTATACATCTAATCATACGATCGTGCGTAATGACACTCATGAAGCAGGCAATGATGCAGAAAACAGGAGGGTTGTTGCAGCCGGTGGTTTATTTACAGAACAGGCGAATAAAGCTTCCGTACCTAATAAGATCTTTAATCGTTTCAGGACTTTCCTGTATGGTGGAAAATTTAGGATAATCGCTTTTGAACACACCCGCATTTGGGGCGGCCAGCAACGGCGTATTCCTTTATACCGCAAGATCATCCTCGATGAACCTGAATATATGTCTTTTGGGCCCAATGAACTTGTCCGTTTGTTTATCTATACTGATGGATTCACCAGGACTAAGGATAAACGTCAAGTCATGTCTCAGCTGGAAGCAAATGTTCCACCCGATGTTGCGCTTAGAGAAATCATCCCGCGCCTGAAAGACACAGGCGATGACATAGCCGTGGCCGTCGTGCATTTCAAGGAAATACCTTTATCCTATCAGGCAAAACCGGTACCGGATGTTCTTCCACGTCCCTTGGCCATGAAACCAGGCCGCCTGCGTTCATTGGTTGAAGCCTTGTCCGGCTGGGGCTGGGTGATTGCGGGCAGTGTATGTGCGGCTGTTATATTTGTCCCTGCCACTTATTGGGGTGTTCATCATTTTCCGTCGCTATGTGCGTTTATGTGGCTTGTCCTAGGTTTCTTCACACCGGTGGTCTTGGCCCTGTTGATCATTGTGTGTAAGGCAACTGTCGAAGAAATAGACCGGCATTATTTCGGGCAAACGGACGAAGAGTTTGTACGCATTCACGT
>CAZBJT010000174.1:0-4229 GCA_964492215.1 uncultured Planctomycetales bacterium
TTTCGGTAATTTGTTTTTGACCGCCATGGTGCAGATCACCAAGGGTGATTTTAAGTTGGCGGTTGAAGAATGTTCAAAGGTTTTGGCTATTCGTGGTAAAGTCATCCCATCGACGGTGCATAATGTGCATTTAGTGGCCGAATATGCCGATGGTACGCGCACCGAAGGGGAAGCCAAGATCCCCAAATCAGGAGTGGCTATCAAGCGGCTGCATTTGAATCCTGAAGATGCGGAGCCGACCGATGATGCGCTGACTGCCATTGCCGAAGCTGATATCATTGTGCTGGGGCCGGGAAGCTTATATACGAGCATTGCCACCAATTTGATCATTAAAGGTTTTTCGGAAGCGATTGGGCAGTCTTCGGCGTATAAAATTTATGTGTGCAATGTCATGACCCAGCCGGGGGAGACCGATGGTTTTTCAGCGGCCGACCATGTGCGGGTATTGGTTGAGCATTCTAATCCTAAAGTGGTGGATGCCTGCATCATCAATGATGCTGTGATTTCTAACGAGGAAGCGCTGGCGCGTTATCGCCGGGAGAATGCATACCCTGTGGTGGCTGACAGCGAGAAGATAAAGAGCATGGGTTATAAGGTTATTGCTACCGATCTATTGAGTGTTACGGATTATGTCCGTCATGATTCACAAAAGCTGACACAAGCGTTGATTAAATTAATCGAAAGCCAGAGGGTCATCAAACGTTAATATGCCTAAGATTGATAAACAGGTGATCGTTATCAATAAAAAGGGCCTGCATGCCAGGCCGGCCGCGCTGTTTGTGCAATTAATCGAGAAATTCAATGTCACGGTCGTGGTGGCCAAAGGTGAGGAGAAGGTCAATGGTAAATCCATCATGGGTTTATTGATGCTGGGTGCTCAATCAGGTGCCGCATTGACATTGACTGTCGACGGTGACCAAGCGGAAGCAGCACTTGCCGCCTTTGAGGATTTTTTTAGCAAGCAAGAGGAAGATTTGGTTAAATGAGCGAAATTGTCTTAAAAGGTATTCCTGCAGCACCCGGCATTGCTTGTGGCCCGGGCTTCATCCTAGATAAGCAAGAGTTTATCTTGGCCAAGCGCTTGATCGCGGCGCATGAGGTAGATTCTGAAATTGCCCGTTTCGACGAGGCCTTAAATACCACCCGCCAAGAAATTAACAATTTAAAAATGAAAATCAGCCAGGAGATCGGGGCAGCTCAAGCCAAGATCTTCGACGCACATTTGATGGTCTTAGAAGATCCTATGCTTTTAGAAGATGTCCATAAGGGCATACGTCATAATAAGAGTGCGGCCGAGTATGTTTTTTCCAAGGTCATTAAAAAATATGTACAGGCTTTTGCCCGTCTGCAAGATGAATATTTACGTGAACGCACGGCCGATGTGAATGACATTGCCCGTCGGGTTTTAAGGCATTTGATGGATGAAACTAAAATGCACGACCTGGATAATTTGCAGGATGATTTGATCATTGTGGCCCATGAGCTTTCGCCGTCCGATGCGGTTAGTTTATACAATAAGAAGATTATGGCTTTTGTCACCGATATCGGCGGCCGCACCTCGCATACCGCGATCATTGCTAAATCATTGGGTGTGCCGGCGGTGGTTGGTCTTAAAGATGCTACTTTACGTATTAATAATGGCAATGAAGTGATTGTTGATGGGCAAAAGGGTTTGGTTATTATTAACCCTGCACCCGCTACCAAAGATCTTTATGTTAAGGAACAGCATAAGATCACGGCTTCTTTGGAAAAATTGGAAGACCTTAAGGACTTACCCGCACAAACCGTCGATGGCAAGAGGGTTTCTTTGTTAGCTAATTTTGAATTATCCTCGGAAATACCAGCGGTACAAAAAGTCGGGGCCGAAGGAATAGGGCTTTACCGCACAGAATTCTTATACATGAACCGTCTGGATTTACCGTCGGAAGAAGAGCAATACCAGGCTTATCAGAAAATAGCCCAGGCGGTCAATCCATTTCCGGTCACCATACGCACATTGGATTTAGGCGGGGATAAGTTTATTTCTGCGGTGCAAATACCCAAAGACATGTCCCCATTCTTAGGTTGCCGGGCCATCCGTTTTTGTTTAGAGAGGCCTGATATTTTTAAGACACAGTTGCGCGCGGTGCTGCGCGCCTCCGTGCACGGGCGTGTTCAGATGATGTACCCCATGATTTCAGGCATCGGCGAACTGCGTCAGGCCAATGCCATTTTTAATGACGTCAAACGCGCCTTGCGCGACGAGCACATTCCTTTTGATGATAAGATGAAGGTGGGTTGTATGATTGAGATACCTGCCGCGGTGATGACTGCTGAGGCCTTGGCTAAGGAAAGCGACTTTTTTTCTATCGGCACCAATGATTTGATTCAATACACCTTAGCGGTTGACCGGGTCAATGAAAAGACCGCGCATTTGTATGAGCCGGCGCACCCGGGGGTGCTTAAAATGATTCAAAAAACCATCGATGCCGGGCATAATGAAGGCATTCATGTGGGGTTATGCGGCGAAATGGCCTCAGATCCTGTGTTAGCATTATTATTATTAGGCATGGGCCTCGATGAATTCAGTATGTCGCCATCGAGCATTTTAACGATCAAAAAAATGGTCCGCGGTGTCCGTCTAAGTGACGTGCAGCGTGTGGCCTATGAAGCATTACAATTAGCCACCGGCCAAGAGGTAGAAGAATACGTAACCTCCCAAATGCGTCGCCTATTACCAAACTTTTAGTGAGAATTGTGGGGACATGTTCCTAATTCCTAAAAGAATAACCAGAATTAGGTACGTGTCCCCCTAATTAAAGGAGTTATTTATGAAAGCATTAATTCTAGCAGCTGGTTACGGCACACGTTTGGCCGCAGTGATTAAGGATACACCTAAGCCTTTGATCCCTATTAATAATCGCCCCATGATCGATTATATCGTCGATAAATTGCGCGCTATTTCGTCTTTGACTGAAGTGGTCGTGGTCAGCAACAATAAATTCACTGGGCATTTTGAAAAATGGGCGGCTACCCGCCGTGATGTCAAAATACGCGTGGTCAATGATGGCACCAACACGCCGGAAGACCGTTTGGGCTCGGTGGGGGACATTAATTTTGTCTGGGCCAGGGAAACGGTTTTGGATGATTGGTTGATTATCGGCGGGGATAATTTATTTGATCAAGACCTTAAGGTATTTATGGATTTTGCGGCCAAGCACGTGCCGGCCATCACCATTGGCCTGTACGATACGCATGATATCGCCGGCGCCACTAAATTTGGGGTGGTGGGTGTGGATAACAATAAGCGTGTGGTGAGCTTTCAGGAAAAACCGGCCAAACCATTGTCTAGTTTGGTTACCATGTGCCTATATTATTTCCCCAAGGTGACATTGGCGTATTTACCCGAGTATTTGTCCCAAAGCAAGGCCCTGGATGCGGCCGGCAGCTACATCCAATGGTTGTCCGAAAAGAAAAATGTTTATGGTTTTAATTTTGAGGGGAAATGGTATGATATCGGAAGTATTGAATCCCTCAATGAAGCCCAAGAAAATTTTAGGTAAAACCCAAGTCAACATATCAGTGAAAGGTGGTTGATAGTGAAAGGTCGTTACTTATTTACATCAGAGTCAGTCGGTAATGGTCATCCGGATAAGGTCTGCGATCAGATTTCCGATGCGGTTTTGGATGCGGTACTACGGGATGATCCTAAAGGCCGTGTGGCTTGCGAAACATTTTGTTCCATGGGTCAAGTCATCGTTGGCGGTGAAATCACCACGACAACCTATGTGGATGTTCATAAAGAGGTACGCAAAGTCCTTTTAGATATCGGTTATAACCATCCTAAATATGGTTTTGACGCGAATGTTTGTGCGATCTTAAGCGCCATCAACAAGCAGTCTCCTGATATTTCTCAAGGCGTTGATACCGGGGGTGCTGGTGATCAGGGTATCATGTTCGGTTATGCGTGTGACGAAACCAAAGAATTGATGCCGCTGCCTATTATGTTGGCGCATCGTTTGGTTGAGCGTGTCGAAGATATCCGTAAGAAAAGCTTAGGCATCGGTAAGTATTTGGGTCCTGATTGCAAGTCCCAAGTCACCATTGAATATGAAGATGACACGCCTTTACGTGTCGATGCGGTTGTTTTGGCCTGCCAGCACACCGTAGACATTTTGGATAAAACCGGTAAACGCATCACTGAAAAATCCAAGCAGCAAATGATTAAAGAAATTGCCATGCCCATTGTT
>CAZBJT010000175.1:0-4218 GCA_964492215.1 uncultured Planctomycetales bacterium
ACCTATGGTCCTTCAGGTCCTGCCGGTTATGCAGGTAATTCAGGTCAACGCGGCACAGTTGGTGAAGAAGGTTCTCAAGGCCGGACTACCGCTGGTGTTGCAGGTTTAGCCGGTCCTTCCGGTGCTTCAGGCGCCCGTGGTGAAAGCGGTGCTGCTGGTTATCAAGGTGCTGCAGGCAAGGTTGGTTATTGGGCTTCTTATAAGGAATTCAATTTTCCTTCCAATGATGTTGCCTTGACCGATGCCGATATGCAAAAAGTATCCGAAGTTGCCGTTTATATGAAGGATAATCCATCCTTACAAGTCGGTATTGACGGCGTTGCCGCTAATGCCAACAATCAAGGCATTAATGATCGCCGTGTCAACGCCATTCGCCAGGCATTGATCAATGATGGTGTACCAGCTGGCAGGATCAGTGTGGGTGAGATGGATGACAAGGGTCTTAGGCGTGATGGACGTATTGTTGTGCTCTTTAAAACAGCCTAATTACTAATGTTAAAGAAAGGTTGTTATGCATATTAATTGTTTAAAAGTGATGACCGCAGTTACAGCTGTAATGTTATTTGGTGGTATTTCCGCACGTGCTTCCGAACCGGCTGATGTGCGCCACGTAGCAGGAGAAATTACGTGGGTGGATCTTAAGGTGGGTGCGATGGACCTTAAAAAAGATGCAGATCCATACACCGGAGAAATAACCGCGTATAGAATCACCAGGCAGGAGACGCGTGTTAAGAGTCCTTTAGACAAGAAATTCCTCTCAGTTGATGATTTACGTCCGGGGCAACATGTTATTGTCGACGTAATCAATGGCCAGGAAGAGAAGATCGTCGAAAAGATCACGGCTGACCCCAGGCCTGCCTCTGATTTGCAGGAAGCCTATGGTCAGATCGAGGCTGTAAACGTCCCGGCTGGAACAATTACCGTATCAGGTGGAGTATTTGAATCCAATAGTATCGTTATCATGCAAAGCCCAAGCAGGGACCCTATTCAATTGGAATTAAAACCGGGTGATGTGGTCAAGGTTGAGTTCATCGTGAAAGATGGTAAACAAATGGCGCGTTTTATTACGTTATATGTGCCCAGGGTTACACGTACAACTACAACGACAACGGTCATTACAACACCATAATTGCAAGAATAAAGAATGAATGCACAACCTAATCCTGATTTTATGCCTCTTTATTACCACAGGATTAGGTTGTGCAAACACTCGTCATACGCTCACAGAAAAGACACCGCACGCATTTACATTCCCCAAGCATTTTTTATGGGGAGCTGCTACTTCCGCGCATCAGGTTGAAGGGAATAATACCAAAAATGATTGGTGGGCGTGGGAACTGACACGGCTCACCCAATCACGTTCGGGCAAGGCTGCCGATCATTGGAACCGTTTCGACGAAGATTTTAAACTCGCCCAAAGCTTAGGTCACAATGCCCACCGTTTCTCCATTGAGTGGAGCCGCATTGAGCCCGAAGAGGGACAATGGGACAATGCCGCGCTTGATCATTACGCTCAAGTCATCCGCTCACTGAAGGAAAAAGGCATGGAGCCTATTGTAACGCTCAATCATTTCACCCTGCCTTTATGGTTGGCACGTCAGGGCGGATGGGCTTCAGGAAATACACCGGAATTATTCGCCCGATATGTCAAGAAAGTAAGTGAAACGTTAGGCGCTCAAGTCCATTTTTGGATGACATTAAATGAGCCGGCCGTGTATACGTATAAAGGTTATTTGACCGGAGAATGGCCGCCCGGCGAGAAGTCACCCCAAAAAGCATTTAAGGTCTTCAAGAATTTACTTTTGGGGCATGTCTTGGCTTATGCAAATATCAAAGAAGTTTATAAGCAAAAAGGATGGAAAGAGCCCATGATTGGGATTGCCCAAAGTGTGCTCATTTTCAGGGCTTGCTCTGATGGTTCTCTAAGAGATCGAATGGCCGCCCGTTTCAGGCATTGGATGTTTAATCATTTGTTTGTCCAGGCACTGATCAATGGAAAGGCCTATTGTGTGGGCCTTTTCAGTATTCATTTACCACAGGCAAGAACCCTGGATTTTATCGGTATCAATTATTATACCCGGGACTTTGTCCGCCATCATGGTTTTGGTTTTCCTGGAATTTTGGGTCAGGCATGTACGGCCACCGCTCAACAGAATCGCCACACTGGGAAAGACAATTTTCTCTCATGGGAAATCTACCCGAAAGGGTTGTACACCTTCCTTAAAGACTTTGCTAGGTATAAAGTGCCGCTTTTGGTCTCGGAAAATGGCATTGCAACTAATGATGACACAGAGCGGGTGGATTTCATTGTCGAACATGTTAAAGCCATGGCACAAGCCATGAAAGAGGGGGTTCCTGTTATCGGGTATTTATACTGGTCATTATTGGATAATTATGAATGGGCGGAAGGTTTTGTTCCCCGGTTTGGATTAATTCATGTGAATTATGTAACACAGGAGCGAAAGATACGCAGGTCAGCCATCAAATTAAAGGAAATCATCAATGCAGGGAAAATAAACATTTAGCAGAGGGGTATTAATATGGAATATTTATCGAGCGTATCGAAATGGATATCCGAGAAGGCGGCCCAATCATCCGTGAGCTTTGCGGCATTTATCGTTGTTTTATTCTGGGGCATGGCCGGATTTCTGCTTCATTTTAATGTGATGTGGCACTTGATGATCAGTACGCTCGCTGCGGTGATTTCCATTATCATGCTTTTTATCATTCAAAACAGCCAGAACCGGCACACCATCGCGATACAACTAAAACTCGACGAGATCATCCGTGCCACCGAGGGAGCACACAATGAAATGATGGACATTGAGAAATTGACCGACGAGGATTTAGCGATGATCCAAAAGAAGTATGGCTTATTGGCGGAGAAAACCAAAGAAGATTTAAAAGAAGGCAAGGTGGATACGCATACGCCGGCCATTGACACAAATGCTTAGTTATACCGCAGTACAATTGATCTTATTTTATCGTTCCCTAAAATAGAATCATGAAGTGAGAGGAGGGACCGCAGGAAAAATATAATAACTAAATAAAACAATTAAGGTGAGGTGCCCCATGAACATAAATTATTTGAAAGTAACGATCGCAGCTACGGCTGCCATGTTTTTCACCGGTATTTCTGCACAGGCTTTTGACACCGTGCAGGCAGATGTGCGTTATATGCCGGGAGTCATTACGTGGATAGATCTTAGGTTAGGTCAGATCCAGATTAAAAGAGACATATCCCCTAATATGGGAGAAGTGTCGGAATTTAGGATCAATAGGGATGAGACCCGTGTGACTGATCCGACGGATACCAAGTTCTTTACCATCAGGGATTTACACCCAGGTCAACATGTAGTGGTTGATGTGATCCATGGTAAAGAAGAGAAGATCGTCCAGAAAATCACGGCTGATCCCAGGTCTTTTCAGGTCGGTTATAACGAGACGGTGGTCACGACTGTCTCGAATGAAACACAAGTTAATGAAGTACAAGCCCGTGAAGCACGGGGTAATGAACCTCGGAGTAATTATAGGTCTGACAGCTTAGTCGGCCCGCGTGGCCCTAATGGTCCTGCCGGTACTGTAGGGGAACAAGGGTTTACCGGTCCACAAGGTGTATCAGGTACCGCTTTAATGGGTGAACGCGGCGGTGAAGGTCCGGCTGGTCCTATGGGTGAACAAGGCTTTACAGGTCCCAGGGGCCCTTCAGGTGATGTGGCACGTGGTCCTGTGGGTGATGTTGGGCCATCTGGTCCTCGTGGTGAACAAGGTGTGTCTGGTCAACGCGGCCAACAAGGCGACAGCTTAGCCGGTTATGCCGGTCCGGTTGGTGTTGCCGGTCCTCAAGGTGCACGTGGTCCTGTCGGAGATGCAGGTATTGTAGGCCCGACAACGTATGGTCCTTCAGGTCCTGCCGGTTATGCAGGTTCTTCAGGTCAACGCGGCACAGTTGGTGAAGAAGGTTCTCAAGGTAATACTACAGCAGGTGTTGCCGGTTTAGCGGGTCCTTCCGGAGCCTCAGGAGCTAGAGGTGAAGCAGGTGCTGCCGGTTATCAAGGTGCCGCAGGCAAGGTTGGTTATTGGGCTGCTTATAAGGAGTTTAATTTTTCTCCTAATGAATCCAGTCTTAATAGCGCAGACATGCAAAAAGCATCCGACATTGCCGCTTATATGAAGGACAATCCATCATTAGTAATCGGGATCGATGGCACTGCAGCT
>CAZBJT010000176.1:0-4212 GCA_964492215.1 uncultured Planctomycetales bacterium
CACACGAACAATCTCCTGGCGCACCGCCGGAGTGACTTGTGTGTCTTCCATCTTGCAATGCGGGCAAATCACCCGAACCAGGCGCTGGGCCACAAAAGCCTCGACGGAAGAAGCCACTAAATAAGGTTCAACCCCCATGTCAATCAAACGGGTGATGCCACTCGCGGCATCATTGGTATGCAACGTAGAAAAAACTAAATGACCGGTTAGTGCCGTACGGATAGCAATTTCAGCCGTATCCAAATCACGCACCTCACCGACCATGATAATATCCGGGTCATGACGCAACACGCTGCGCAAGCCTTCCGCAAAACTAAACGATAATTTAGGGTTCACCTGAATTTGGGTGACCCCTTCCATTTCATATTCCACCGGGTCTTCAATCGTGACAATCTTATGCTCATCATGATTAAGCTCATGCAAACAGGCATATAGGGTGGTGGTCTTACCGCTGCCGGTGGGGCCGGTGACAAAAATAACCCCATGCGGACGCTGGATCAAATGACGGAATTTAGCGGCATTGTGCTCATTGAGACCTAAGCTCTCCAATGTATTACGCATGCTCTTGGTGGGCAACAGGCGAATGACCATGCTTTCCCCTCGCAGCGTCGGTATGGTGGACACACGCAAATCCAAATCCTGCTCATTAGTACGCACGACTGTACTGCCATCCTGCGGCAGGCGTTTATCCGTGATGCTTAAATTCGACATAATCTTAATGCGCGAGAGCATGGGCAATAAGAAATGTTTGACCTCGGAGGGCAAATTGGCATCGACTAAAACACCATCAATGCGGTAACGCAAGCGCACCTTATTGCGGTAAGGCTCAATGTGAATATCAGTGGCCCTTTTTTGATAAGCCTCCAGGATAATTTGATTGACTAACTTAGCGACCGATGGGTCTTCACTTTTCTTCTCAATATCCTCGACCCAGGCTTCCTGGGAATTATCTATTTTACGTTTATGCGGCTCTTTGGTGAGGATTTTATCAATAGTATCCGACGCTAAACCATAATATTTCTTTAAGGCCTCATTGATATCTGTTTTAAGCGCCAACACCTCTTTGGGCTCAATGCCTAAGTGGACGCGTATATCATCCTCCACCCGCACATCCAATGGTGAGGAAATAGCCAGCGTCAAGACATTGCCTTCAAGGGCAACAGGCATGAACTTATAGAAAGAGGCAAACTTGACCGGTACGCGGTCGATGACGCTTTGAGGGATATCTATTTCTTTGAGGTTGATGACAGGCAGGTTTAATTCTTTGGATAAGGCATCAATGATAACACGGTCGGTGAGTATGCCGTGACGGATCAAATATGTATTGAGATTCTTGTGTTCAGCCTTGGCTGCTGTCACATAGCTTTCCGCATCATCGGCACTCAACAAACCGGTCTTAACCAAGACATCGACGAGAATTTTATTGGCAGCTGGCTTATACATACTAGATCCTTGGCGCTTTACCGATCATATAGAAATCCTGCGCTTCCATATGGTCGTAATCACCTCGTAAAATGCGTTCGCAGCCCGCAAGATTGTCTTCAAGTTTGACGTATTCACCCTTTTTACCGGTAAAGACTTCCGATACAGCAAACGGCTGGGTCATGAAATTATACATTTTCTCCGCGCGCTTATAGACCTTCTGGTCATCCTTGCTCAATTCTTCCAAGCCGATAACCGCGACGATACGTTTTAACCCATTGTGTTTATTAAAATGCTGAATGACCTGCTGGGAAATTTCATAATGCTTACGCCCCACCACGTTTGTATCCAAGTTGGTACATGAGCTCTGCAAAGGATCAATGGCCGGGTACATACCGCGCTGAACTAAGTCGCGCGAGAGAACAACGACGCCGTCTAACGTGGCGAAAATAGCAACGACCGCAGGGTCAGTCATATCGTCAGCGGGCACGTAAACAGCCTGCATAGCTGTAATTGAACCACCACCCTCGACGGAACGGATACGTTCCTGAACGGTGTTGACCTCAGAAGCTAATGTAGGCTGATAACCGGTTTCCGCCGGAACGCGGCCTAATAAAGTGGAAACTTCCTGACCACCCTGGATAAAGCGGTACAAATTATCCATAAACAGCAATACGTCTTTATTTTTGGCCAATAAATATTCCGCCATGGTCAAACCGGCATTTACAACTTCTGCACGGGCACCGGGAGGCTGGTCCATCTGTCCGAAGGCCAACATAACTTTAGGCAATAAATGACTTTCTTCGAGTTCATAAAATAACTCATTGCCTTCGCGAATGCGCTCACCGATACCGGTGAACACGCAAGCACCGCCGTGGGCCTTGACGATATTATTGATGAGTTCCAAAATAACGACAGTCTTTCCGCAACCGGCTCCCCCAAGAACTCCGGTTTTGCTACCCTTGATCATGGGATACAATAAATCGATATATTTAATACCGGTTTCCAAAAGCTCGGGGATCTCACGGCCTTTTTTCTTCAAATCAAAATTAACCTGTAAAACCGGCTTACGAATAGGTACGGTCTCGGGGCAATCATAAGGACCGGCATTGTCCAACGGACGTCCGGCCGCATCCATGACCCGGCCGAAACAGCCGTCACCGATGGGAATAGCAATGGGTCTTTTGGTGTTGGTGCACGGGGCACCTAATTGCAAGTTCAATGTTTCCATGAATGAAATGCAGCGGATCAAGCCCAGACCTAAATGTTCAGCCGTTTGCAAAACCACACGTTTACCATCAAAGGTGTATGTCTCAATACAATCATATACCGCAGGTGCTTCTTCTTCCACAGGGAAACGCACGTCCACGACGGGACCTTGCACGGCGGCAATACGTCCGGTATTTTTAATCACATCAGGACCTACTGTTGTTGTAGGGGCAGCCGCAGCCGGCTGAGCTTTTTGATGATCTTCCACGTCCATCCTCCTCTATTACTTCGCCACCATCATACGGGCGGAAAACACTTCACGTAAACTCTTGTCAATGTCGCTGCGTTTGGCTTTACGGTATTTCAACTTCACCAAATCACGCTCTTTGCGCATTTTACCCAAGCTATTGTCCAACTGCTGGGTCTGGGCAGCAGCGGCAGCCAAATTTGTATCAAAAAAGATCTCAAAAATTTTAGAAGACACCCACAAATCCGCCAGATAACCGGTCATATCCAGAGGATCTGATTCTTCCAATACTTGTTGGAATTTCTCGACGGTCTGGGTTTGTTTGGGCAATAAATCTTCGCAAGGCAATAATTTAACGGCACGCGGCTTGGTCGTCGTATAATCTTTAGGCCAGGGATAAACCACGACAACCTTACCCAAACGCCCTTCCATGACTTCTTTGACTAAATAATCTTTAACTTCCAGCGATACTTCGTAAAACCCGCGCTCTTCAATCTCTTCGTAGACTTTCTCGCTTTTATGGCCCATGGAATCTAACTTGGCCACACCTTTTTTACCGATGGTGACAAAAACAGCGTTGGGATTTTTCTCTTTTTCTTCCAAGGCACGGGCGATCACACGGCTGTTCAAGTCCCCGATAAACCCGCGCTCGGTACTGATAACAACGATAGCTGTCTTGGGATTGTCGTTGTTAACTAACGGATGCCGCACTTGAGAAAAACCAACCAAGCTAAAAAATTCTGTGAACGATTCGTTGAAACGGTTGAAGCGTATCCTTTGGGTGGAAAGCGCATGGTACTTCATGTCGGCCACGTCCTTGAGGACTTGCACCAGGTCGACTAATTCCCTGACCTCCATGACCTCGACTTTAACCTTACTGGCTTTACCCATTTAGCACCTTTGATTAATTGGTGTATTGCTTTTCCACCTGCTGCTTCAATGTAACAGCCGTATCTTTAAAAGCATTTTGTAAACTACCATCGAGCAAAAGGCTTTCGAATTGCAGCATAACACCACCGGTAATGGCTTTATCGATCTTGGCATTAAATGTGATCTCGCGGTTAAGCTTTTCTTTAAAGATTTTCTTAATGTCTGCCATCAATGGTTCAGGCACCGGATTAGCGGTGATAACGTCGGCACTCTTGACCTGCGGCCCTAAGCGGGACATGTCCACGGCCTTTAATTTCTCAATAAATTCCGCCACTAATTCTTTGTCTAAAGCATCTTTGATCTTACTGCTTAAGACTTCAGCGGTAACACGTACGGAATAATCAATGATCTTTAATTCCATGTTCTTTTCAATCTCGCGCCTGATCTGTTCCCTCATATTTTGG